>JAUIAZ010000186.1 GCA_030427465.1 Gammaproteobacteria bacterium
GGCCGGTCCTTCGAGGATAATGGGCGCAGAGCCTTCGGTTCTCCCTGAGTCCCGGATGGGGGCGTCGATGCCCAGAAAAAACTCATCTGTGCGGGAAATCTCAACCTGATTTTTGGAACGGAAGGGGCCCAGAACCCGCACCCCGTCGATACGGTTTCGGGGGCCAATCAGGTTGACTTTCTGGTGGCTGGCAAACTGCCCGGGTTGGGACAGGGGCTTGTAAGCCTGCAGTTCGGCCGAATCTCCAAACAGAATGGCAAAAGACTCCCTGGTCAGGTGTAAATGACGCCCGCTAACCGCTATTGGAATGGTTTTCCTGGCGGCGGGCAGAGGCTGGGATTCAGTGAGAGTAGCCAGCGTTTGCTTGGCAATCATGAGTTCTTCGTTGGTCTTGATGGCCAAAGCCTTGACGCGAGAGTTGGGCATGTGCAGCCGCGCGACAGGGACTTCGTGGCTGGGGCGGGCATCCTGATTGGCCGTTTCATCCAGCAGAAGTCCTGCAAAGTTAAGTCGCTGCAGAATGCGTTGACGCATGGGGGCGCTGTTCTCGCCGATGCCACCGGTCAGAATGATGGCATCCACGCCGCCCAATACTGCCATGTAAGCCCCCAGGTACTTGCGTGCGCGATGCACGAAGGCGGCTATGGCCTGTCGGGCTCCGGCATGCCCCTGTCCAGCCGCTTCCTCCAGTTCTCTTAAATCGCTGCTCAGTTCTGAGAGCCCGAGCAGACCGCTTTGCTTGTTTAGCATCTGGTCGACCTCGTCCGCACCCATGTTGCTGTTCTTCAACAGGTGCAGAACCGCGCCGGCATCGATATCTCCGCTGCGTGTACCCATGACCAGACCCTCCAGAGGCGTCATGCCCATGCTGGTATCCAGGCTGTGGCCATATTCGATGGCACAGGCACTGGCACCATTACCCAGGTGCAGGCTGATCAGACGAAGCTCATTCAGTGGACGGCCCAGGTACTCAGCGGCTTTCAGTGCCACATAGTGGTGCGAGGTGCCGTGAAAACCATAGCGGCGAACCTGATATTCCCTGGCAATGGAGGTGGGTATGGCATAGGCATGGCTGGCGGCTGGCAGCGTGGCATGGAACGCAGTATCAAAGACAGCTACCTGAGGCGTATCCGGGAAAGCTTTGCGAGCGGCCTCGATACCTGCCAGGTTCTTCGGATTGTGCAGGGGGGCCAGTGGCGAGCATGCCTTGATCGCATTCAGTACGGGCTCATCAATGAGGGCGGCTGAGCGAAAGGTCTCTCCCCCATGGACGACGCGGTGGCCAATCGCATCCGGTATGAGCCCATCGAGGTCCTTCAGCAGGATTTCAAAGGCCTGATCCCAACTGGTATCAATGCCGATGCGTTCAATCAGGCCGGAACGCAGTACAGCTCCTGAGTCGGGTTCGAGAACCTGGTATTTGATGCTGGAGCTACCGCTGTTAACGACCAGAACTGACATGCGTTGACGCCTCTTGTAAGTGTTGCCTTAACTTACTGAAGGCGGGGGCAACAGGCAAGCTCGTGGGGCGGTCAAGGGCCAACTGCATGTTACGTAGGACCAAGCTTTGTTACGACACTACAACGGAAATCCGGAGGCTGGCGTTTTAAGATGGGGGCTTGAGTCTTTGCAGCGGTTCGGCCATGGACATTGAAGTATACATCCAGCGCCTGTTTTTACTGATTCTGTTCCTGTTTGCGGTGGGGGTAACCCTGGACACACCGCCCTCTCAGGATTTGGGAGCGATTTCGCCCGCCTCGCCTGGTCAACACCAGGTCATGATCGGGGGAAGCGGACCTAACAGGCTCGAGAGCGTCTCGTCCTTGAGTAAGGGGGGCGCGAAACCCTCGCCCGGGTCGATCTCTGAATCCGCGATTTCCAGCGGTATCCCACTGTAAAAAGGGCAGAAACGGCTATATACCAACCCCAGCCGCTAACACTGCCCGTCCACGAATATTCGAACACCACCATCGCCAGAAACAGGAAAAACATCATTTGCAGATGCTTGGCCAGTTGTCCGCTGTGTTTGGATCGGGCTGTGGTCGAGCGAAGGCTCATGGACGGGTACTCTGTGTAAGACACGTGAAAATGATAGAAGCGCACCCGTCGGCAATGAATTCGTAGTTTCGCGTAGCGGCAAACCGAGCAGAGTAGGGCCGCTTGCGCGCTTGCCCCCTTCGCGTCACAATTCAGCGGAAATTTGAATGAGATCACAATAAAACATGAGTTCCTCCGCCGAAGACAATATCGAGCATCTCCCGCTGCGGCAGTATACCGAGAAAGCCTATCTGGACTATTCCATGTACGTCATCCTGGACCGGGCGTTGCCCCACATCGGGGATGGCCTCAAGCCGGTTCAGCGACGAATAATCTATGCCATGTCCGAACTGGGGTTGAGTGCGGCCTCCAAACACAAAAAGTCAGCACGAACAGTCGGCGATGTGCTCGGTAAGTATCACCCGCATGGAGACAGCGCCTGTTACGAGGCCATGGTGCTGATGGCACAGCCGTTTTCCTATCGCTACCCGATTATCGATGGCCAGGGTAACTGGGGCTCTCCGGATGACCCCAAATCCTTCGCGGCGATGCGGTATACCGAGTCCCGGCTTGCTCCCTATGCGGAGGTACTGCTGAGCGAAGTCGGACAGGGGACGGTGGACTGGGTGCCCAACTTTGACGGTTCGATGGAAGAGCCTGCCTTGTTGCCGGCCAGATTGCCCAACCTGCTGCTGAATGGCACCACCGGTATTGCGGTGGGCATGGCGACGGACATTCCGCCGCATAACCTGCGAGAGGTGGCGCAGGCCTGCATTCACCTGCTTGATGAGCCCAAGGCCACACTGGAAGATCTGCAGCGCTTTGTCCTGGCACCTGATTTCCCCACCGGGGGTGAAATCGTCAGCAGTCGCGACGAGCTGACCCAGATATACGCTTCCGGCAGGGGCTCGGTCAAAGTTCGCGCCCGCTACGAGCAGGAGTCCGGTGAGATCATCGTTACCGAATTGCCGTATCAGGTTTCGGGCGCCCGTATTCAGGAGCAGATTGCCCAGCAGATGCTGTCCAAGAAGTTGCCCATGATGGCGGACATCCGGGATGAAAGTGATCATGAGAACCCCACTCGCATCGTGCTGGTGCCGCGTTCGAACCGGGTTGATATCGCGGGGCTGATGAACCACCTGTTTGCCACAACCGACCTGGAGAAGAGTTACCGGGTGAACATGAATGTGCTGGGTGTGGATGGTCGTCCTTCCGTACGCGACCTTCGCGGCCTTCTGGTTGAGTGGCTGTCATTCCGCACGGAAACAGTCACCCGCCGGCTGCAATTCCGTCTGGATCAGGTGCTGGAGCGATTACACCTGTTGGAGGGCTTGCTGATTGCCTTCCTGAATATTGATGAAGTCATTCATATTATCCGCACGGAAGACAAGCCCAAAGCGGCTTTGATGGCGCGCTTCGGACTGAGTGATGCCCAGGCGGAATATGTGTTGAATACACGACTGCGTCAGTTGGCACGTCTCGAAGAAATGAAGATCAAGGCTGAGCAGGATGCACTCGAAAAAGAACGTCAGCATCTGGAAGGTCTGCTGGGCTCGCCCAGAAAGCTCAAGCGTCTGATTCGTCAGGAACTGGAAGCCGATGCGGATAAGTATGGTGATGACCGCCGTTCCCCGATTGTGGAGCGAGTGGAAGCCAAAGCCTACAGCGAAGCGGACTTGCTGGGCAGTGACCCGCTCACGGTTGTGCTGTCAGAGAAGGGCTGGATTCGCGCCGCCAAGGGGCACGACATCGATGGCTCCGCGCTGGCTTATAAGTCCGGCGACCGCTTCAAGGCATCAGCTCAGGGCAAAAGTAATCAGATGGTTCACCTGTTTGACAGTACCGGGCGCAGCTATTCCCTGGCCACCCATACGTTGCCATCGGCGAGAGGGCAGGGAGAGCCGGTCACGGGCCGCGTGAATCCGCCGGCCGGCGCCAGTTTTGAACACCTGGTACTGGCACCGGACGAAAAGCGTCTGCTGCTGGCCTCAAGCGCCGGCTATGGTTTTATTACCCGTGTTGCGCAGCTACAGGCCAAGAACCGGTCCGGAAAAGCCATTGTCACATTACCGGAAAAAGCCACGATGATACCGCCTGTCCTGTTCGATGGTGACCCGGAAACCCTGCGGTTGGCAGCGGTGACCAATGAAGGTCGTTTGCTGGTCTTCAGCCTGTCTGAGCTTCCTGAGCTTTCCAAGGGCAAAGGGAACAAGATCATTGGTATTCCGGGTGCGCGCTTCCAGTCCGGCGAAGAATGGCTGGCTGGTCTGGTGCTTCTGCGTGAGAAAGACAGTCTCACGGTGTATGCGGGCAAGCGACACCTTAACCTGAAGGGCGCAGACCTGGAGCACTATCTGAGTGAGCGGGGCAAGCGCGGGCACAAGTTGCCACGTGGCTTCCAGCGGGTAGACCGGCTGGCGGTGGAGCGTGCAGGGGGGGAAAGCGCATGAGCCAGATTCTTCTCATCAACGTTTCCGGTCAGGACAAGCCCGGTCTGACCTCGAGCATAACCGGTATCATGGCCACCTATGGGTTGGTGATTCTGGATATCGGTCAGGCGGTCATTCACGATCATCTGACCTGGGGCATTGTGGTGCGTTTGCCGGATGACTCAGAAGCGTCGCCGGTGTTGAAAGAGCTCTTGTTCGAGATGCATGAGAAGAATCTCCAGGTTCACTTCACGCCCATTTCAGATGAAGACTATATGGACTGGGTGAAGGGCAAGGGGCGCGGCCGCTACATTATTACCCTGCTTGCGCGGGAGGTGACCGCTGCCCAGATTGCCCAGGTTTCGGCTCTTACCGCACGGTTTGGCCTCAATATAGATACCATTAACCGGCTCTCGAGCAGGCTGTCTCTTTATGAAGACCGCTCGCAGGCGCAGGCCTGTATAGAGTTTGGTGTTCGTGGTGACCCAAGCGACCCGGTGGCACTGAAGAAAGAGTTTCTCCAGGTTTCCAGTCAGATGAATGTGGATATCGCCTTCCAGAAAGATGATGTTTTCCGCCGTAACCGACGGCTGGTTGTCTTCGACATGGACAGTACATTGATCGAAGCCGAAGTGATTGATGAACTGGCCAAAGAAGCCGGGGTTGGAGATCAGGTGGCCGAAATCACAGAACGTGCCATGCGTGGAGAGCTGGATTTTTCGCAGAGCTTCAGGCAACGGGTGGGCTTGCTGAAAGGCTTGTCTGAGTCTGTGCTGGAGCAGGTCGCCAATCGCCTGGTCATGACGGAGGGGGCGGAGCGATTGATCAGCCGTCTGCGTCAACTGGGCTACAAGACAGCCATCCTGTCAGGAGGCTTTACCTATTTTGCCCGCGGTTTGCAGAAGAAACTGGGTATCGACTATGTCTATGCCAATGAGTTGGACATCGAGAACGGCGTGGTCACCGGGGAAGTACGCGGTGAGATTGTCGATGGTCAGCGCAAAGCGGCTTTGCTTCGGGAAATTGCCGGCAAAGAGCAGATTCATCTGCAGCAGGTAATTGCGGTGGGCGATGGGGCCAATGACTTGCCCATGCTCAGCACGGCAGGCTTGGGTGTGGCGTTTCGTGCGAAACCCCTGGTCAAGGAAAGTGCCCGTCACGCGATCAGTAATCTGGGGCTGGACGGGATACTCTATCTGCTGGGTTTCCGCGAGGGCGACACCGAAGAATTGGCAGGCAATTATTCGGAATCGCTGAAATCGTAGTCCATCTGGGTACTGGGTGCCTGCAGGTAGTAGCCCTGAATGTAATCAATACCTGCTTGCCAAAGCGTGGAAAGTATCGCTGCACTTTCTACCAGCGGCATGATGCATTTGCGCTTGTTCTCGTGCAGCTGGCCTACCATCTCGGTAAGCTTCTCACGTGCTTCTTCCGAACTCTGCACATCTTCAGTGAAGGAGCCATCCAGCTTGATATAACGCGCATCCACATGCTTCAGCGTATTGAAGGGGTTGAGTGCGCAGCCAAAGCGGCTCAGGGATATGGCGCAGCCCAGCGTGGCCAGGCCTTCTGAAAACGCCTTGGCCTGATTCAGGTGCTGTATCGCAGCGTCCTCACTGATCTGGAGAATCAGGCTGCTACCGGGCAGGTTGGCCGCTTTCAATGCCATGCCAAGCCATTCTGTAAAAGTGCTGTCGACCAGAGTGTGATGGGTAATGGTAATCAATAGTCGCGTGTCATGCCCCTTTGAGCGATGCGCACTCAGACTTTTTACGTTCTGAATGATCACCCAGCGATCCAGCTTTGTGGCCAGCTCGGGCGTGTCTTCAACCGGGAGGAAGTCGTTGGGACTGATTTCCTTGCCCTGATTGTTGATCATGCGCAGGAAGGTCTCGTAATGCTCCTGGCTTTCCCCTCTGAGGCTGATGATTGGCTGGAAGAGCAGGCGGAAACGGTTTTCGTCCAGTGCCTGCTGCAGCATGGCCACCATGTCTTCGTGACGCTTGCTGTTGTCAAAGTCGAGCGCACTGTAAACGTACACACCATTGCCGTTTTCCATGTTGGGCAATTCACTGACGTGTGATGCGGCTTTGTGTGCCCGCTCAAACAACTCTTTGACGTCGGGGACAGTGTCATTGATGCGAACGATGCCGACACTGGCCGTGATCTGAACGCTTTTCTGACCAATGGTAAATACATGGTCTGCAATGGCAGCGCGCAGACCCTCACCTTTTTCCTTGAGGGCGTCCTCCATGAACGCGCTGGTCAGCATGGCAAAGGTGTCATCAGCGAGGCGGGCGATGGTGTCTGATTCATCTGCGATCTCACGCAGCACGCTGGCCAGTTGAGCTAGCAGAGTGTCGGCACCTGAGATACTGTGCTGGTCGCGCACGCCTTCGAAATGATCCAGTTCAATATAGATCAAGGCACCCTGGAACTTGCCGTTAACCGCCAGCTCACGTTTTTCTGACAGATTGTCTGTAAAGTAGGGGCGGTTATACAGTCCGGTCAGCAGATCCTCA
>JAUIAZ010000187.1 GCA_030427465.1 Gammaproteobacteria bacterium
GCCATGGGGGCCGACAGGCCGAAGACCACGGCGGGAAGCAGGGCAAGAAAGGCAATCAGAATAGCAAACCAGTCCATATCAATGTCCTTCCGGGTAACTTGACGGAATCAGTATGCTTTTCTTAAAAATGTAATTAAAATAGATAATAGTTAATAAAGTGTTCTTTAAAAAAGAACGTATGTTCGGAGCACTCATGCCGAGATTAAACTATCACCACCTCTATTATTTCTGGCAGGTGGCCCGTGACGGGAATCTGACCCGCGTTGCCACCCGTCTGCACGTTTCGCAGTCAGCTCTGTCCACTCAGATCCGCCAGTTGGAAGAGCGCCTGGGTCATGCCCTGTTTGAACGGCAGGGGCGCAGCCTGCAGCTGACCCGTCAAGGCCAGCGCGTTCTCAACTACGCCAATGATATTTTCCAGCGCGGGGAAGAGTTGGAACGCCTGGTGTTCGAAGGGGAGGAACCCAGCAGTCAGACCCTCAGGATCGGTGTGCTATCCACGCTGTCACGGAATTTTGTGGATGGCTTTATCGAGCCCATGCTAGAGCGCCAGGGTGTTCGCTTCAGCCTGCACGCACGTGGCCTGACCAATCTGATCAATGGCCTGTCCGAACAGTATCTGGATCTGATACTGACCAATACTGAAGTGGGGGGCGGGGACGAAGGCAGTCTCTGGCATTGCCAGTTGCTGGCCCGACAGCCGGTATCGGTGATTGGTCCGGCAGAATTCAGGGGCCGGGATCTGCCGACAGGCTATCAGGATTGTGAATGGGTACTGCCCGGTAGCCGCACCGCCATCCGCGGGGCTTTCGATGCCTGGTGTGCGCTGGTGCGATTCTCACCCAAGATCAAGGCTGAGGCAGATGACATGGCCATGTTGCGACTGCTGGCACGCGACAGTGGTGCACTGGCGGTGCTGCCGCCGGTGGTGGTACAGGATGAGTTGCAGCAAGGCAGGCTGGCAGAGCTGCATGTGCTGCCGAATCTCTATGAGCACTTCTATGCGGTCACGGTAAAGGGTGCCCGTCAGCCCGCTCTGTTGACGGAACTGGTGCAGAAGGCGAGCCAGACAGATAAGCTGCCGGGAAAAGTCTGACTCGCATCTTCGGCGCAACTGTGGCTGAATGAGGAAATGGTCGGAGGCGCAGGATTGATGCGCAATTAGCACCCAGGTGAGCGTAATGGATCTGGCGAGTAGATTGCTTTTGTTTATTGAGGTAGTGGAACTGGGTAGTTTTGCCAGGGTTTCAGAGCACCGCAATATCGACCGGTCTGTGGTATCGAAGCAGATTTCCAGGCTGGAGGAAGAGCTTCAGGTTCGGCTGCTAAACCGCACCACCCGCTCACTGTCACTGACCTCTGCCGGCAAGGACATGGTCAGGCAGGCGGGAGCCCTGCGCGACCTGTTAAGTGAAGCGCGCCGGATATCAGAAAATTACCATGCCACGCCTCGCGGATTGCTGCGGGTGTCCAGCACAACCTTTCTGGGGCGTCACTATGTTCATCCGGTCATGATCGGGTTCCAGAAAAAATACCCGGATATTGAGGTTGAGTTGCAACTGGAAGACCGCATGGTCGACCTGGTAGGCGAGGGTTATGACATCGGTTTTCGTATTGGCCGGCCGAAAGACTCTTCCCTCGTTGCCCAGAAAATCGCCCGCAATCGTCTGCTATTTGTGGCTTCACCGGACTTCCTGGAAACTCACGGGCAACCCCGCGATCTGGCGGATCTCGAAAATCTGCCAGCGGTGACGTATAGCGGGCCCGGTTACTCAGCGGATAGAATCCGGTATTTTGAGGCTGGAAAAGAGAAGTTCATACAGCTCAAATCAGTTCACAAGGTCAACGAAGACGAAATGATGGTGAATGCGGTCAGCGCCGGAATTGGTCTCGCCGCAGTGACGGCCTATATGATCCGGGATGAAGTGTCCTCGGGCCTGCTGGTTCCCCTGATGCCTGACCTGACACTGGACAGCCTCGGCTCGTTCTATGCTGTCTACCCGCACCGGGATGCTCCGGTGAAAACCAGGCTGTTCATTGAGGCGTTGAAAGAATATATCGGGCCTGACGAGCCGATATGGGAAAAAGGCCTGTCTGCGCAACCCTGAAGTGAAAAGTCAGAACCGATTGGTGTCAGTATGGCACGAGTCTATAGACAAAGCGCCGGTTTTTCTCAACCCGGCAATGACCAATAATTTTTCCTGTCGACACCCATACTGATCGCCAGGAGAAACCTATGATAGAAGCACTCAGAACCCCCGAAGCCGCTTTCAGTGGCTTGCCTGATTACCCGTTTGAGCCACATTATGTGGACGACCTGAAAGGCTATGAGGGCCTTCGGGGTCATTATCTTGATGAGGGTGACCGCGAAGCGAAGGACGTGTTTCTTTGTCTGCACGGTGAGCCGGCCTGGAGTTTCCTGTACCGGAAGATGATTCCGGAATTTGTTCGGGCCGGCGGCAGAGTGATCGCACCGGACCTGCTGGGTTTCGGAAAGTCCGACAAACCCGTTGAGGAGAGCTGCTATACCTTCGACTTTCACCGCAACTACCTGATCCGCCTTATCGAACGGCTGGAACTGACCAACATCACCCTGGTTTGCCAGGATTGGGGCGGCTTGCTCGGCCTGACTTTACCTCAGGATATGCGCGCACGTTTCAGCCGTCTGCTGATCATGAATACCGGCCTGTTGGTCGAGCCGGTATCCAGCCCTGCGTTTGTGAGTTGGAAGAATGACATTGTTGAACCGGAAGAGCTGGCGCTGGATACCTTCTTCAAGAAGTATGCGCCAAGCCTGACTGACCGGGAGACAAAAGCCTATGCTGCGCCTTTCCCGGACTCACGCTACCAGGCCGGTGTTCGAAAGTTTCCGAAGATCGTGGCCAATCCGGACCAGAACTGTATCGATACCTCCAACCGTGCATTCAGTTTCTGGAGCAACGAGTGGGAAGGCCAGAGCTTCATGGCGATTGGCATGAAGGATGAGATGCTGGGTCCCGGCATCATGCGATTTATGCAGGGGGTCATCAAGGGTTGTCCGGAGCCCATGGAGGTGGCTGAGGCCGGGCACTTCGTTCAGGAGTTCGGGCAGGCGGTTGCACAGGCTGCGCTCAGTCACTTCGGTATGACGGGCAAGTAAGGACTGGAGACTAAATATGAAATTGTTGCATCTCGTATTTCACCCGAACCTGGAAGCCTCGCGAAATAATCGTACCTGGAAAAGCCAGCTGGAAGCGTCAGGTAAAATCACAACCAGCCGGGATCTATACCGTGAGTATCCGGATTTTTCGATCAATGTGGAGAAGGAGCAAGCTTTGTTACTTCAGCACGAGCGGATCATCCTGCAATTTCCCTTCTACTGGTACTCCATGCCACCCTTGCTGAAGAAGTGGCTGGACGACGTACTGACCTACAACTTTGCATATGGGCCAGAAGGTGACAAACTTAAGGGAAAAGACCTGCAGCTGGTAGTATCCGTCGGCGGCAGGGAAGCGTTCTACACAGGCTTCGATATTTTTACTACGGTACCGGACCTGCTGCGGCCCTTTCAGCTAACCGCAAATCTGGCACAGATGAACTATCTGCAGCCGGAGTATATGTTTAATGCTGACAGCGCTGAACAGGAAACCATAGAGGCTTTCGGCCGTCAGCTGACTCAGAAAGTGGATGATCCGACCCGCTCTGATCCGAGACAGTACCTGTATGACAGCATGAGTAGAGAGCTGAACCAGGTATACGAGGACCTGGGAATGGCGCAGGGCTGAGTGGCAATCAGTGGTACGGGCCATCCGCTGATGCTGGCTCGCACCTGGTATTGCAGACTCAAGTCAACTCACCCTTAACTGATCGTCCCGCTCACAATCGGCTCCAGACCAATCAGGCTGTCCTGCACCGTCACACTACCCAGACCATGCCCCGGGAACAGGCCGGCGAAATTTCCCTGTTCGCCATGCAGAGCCATGTAGTTCAGCAAAACTGTCTGAACCAGCTGGTTGACGTTGTTGGCGGCAGGCGTGGAAGAGGTCTCAACCGAGGCATCCGGGCGCATGAAACCAATCTGGTTGCGAATCGCGGTGGGGCGGCCGTTGGGGTTGTAGACCAGGAAGAACGCCGCTGCCGTGCTTTGGTTATCACCCGTCCATTCGCCTTTGCCGCGCCCGTCGACAGAATCATCGATACGGCCATTACTGGCCACTGAACCGTCGCTGACCACATAGATCATCAGTGGTTTGCCCTTGCGTGCTGCGTACTCCAGGCAGGCACCGATGCAGCGTCCCGCCCGCAGGTCACGCCTTTCACCGGTGGAGCGATCACCGGTGTGGTAATCATAGCCACCCATGGTGACCGTACCTGCTCCGGCAAATCCTTCCACCACCAGCTTCATCACGGAAGCGGTTTTCTGGAATTCGCGGTCACCGTTAAATTCGGCGGCACTGAATATCCCGGCAGCACCAACGATATCGGGGTCAGAAGCTGGGTCCAACGTGTTCGGGTTACCAAACCGGTCGGCCAGGTCGGCGCTCTTTACGTAACCACAGCGCACCAGATCCTTGACCACAGCGTCGGTCGTCAGCTGAGTATTTACACGGTCCAACTTACGGTCGCTCAGACGGTAAATGGACTCCATGACGGCCACCGCATCGTCCTGGTTGAGCAGGCCGATCAGGTCGCCCGTATCAACCAGCCCCGTAACATCGCTGGGTCGGTCAATCTTCGTCGGGCGCACGGTATTGCGGGTGTCCGGATCAATGATCACATTCATGGGTGCCATGCTGTTGCCACCCGAATCCGAAGTGCGTGACCCGATCAGGTCAAGCAGACTGCCGCGTGCGCCGGCTGTGTAAATGCCATACATCGGGTTATGCGGGTTATTCCCTGTATCGTTTTCAGAGCGGGCCGGAATGACCGAACCATTGGTGGCGAGCTGGGTACCCGCAGCTGTGCGCTCCAGAATACCGCGCAGGAAGGCGCTGTCGGAATGAAAGGCCAGACCCAGGTCGGTATTAATGAAATCCGACATCCCGGACTGCGGATTCAGGATGGAAGGTACCATGTCTCCCGGAAGACCCAGTTTGTTGTAGCCGGCGGTGCTCAGGAAGTCCATCTGCCCCCCACGTCCACCGACCAGCACATTGGAACCCGCGATGTTGGCTCCACCAGCCAGGTCGAAACAGATAAACGGTATCTTGCCGGCGCCCTGAACCGATATGCCACAGGTGTCACGCAAGGTTTGCAAATCCCCGGAAAGGGCAGCCGAAGCCTCCCTGGGATTGGCGAACAGGCCGAATACCGAGGTGCCGAAAACCGCCGCTGAGCCAGCGGTAAACCCTTGCGCTATGAATTCCCGACGAGTCACCGGACGACGGTGGTCGGCGTGCTTCAGGGGATCATTCAGTTGAAAACCATTCTTGCGTCTCATGATCGCTTACTCCTTACTGCACGAGGGTCGTGGCGCTGCCGAGAACGGCGGCACAACTGGCTTTGACGACGGTTTCGGTACGACCGGCTTCACAGCTGCCACCACAGGCGGTCAGACGGGTGAAGAGATTGCCCAATTCAAAACGCACATCCGCATCAAGCGGTTGCGTATCCAGGTTGCTGCCCAGCATCCGATCGATCAGGGCATCCATGATGATGTCGCCCGATGCGCCGGTGAAGGCGGTGGAAGCGGGCGCTGAAAAATCGAAGCCCGGGAAGTAGGCGGCTCTCAGCCCGGTGTCCTCCACGAGGACATCACAGTATTGAATGGCCAGCTGGGTAATCCCCATCTGCTGAGCCGACAGGAAGCCCCCAAAGGTTTCCACCGTCGGCAGCTGCTGCCGAATGGTCTGGAAGGTGTTGTAGACTGCACTCTGAGTGCGGGGCACGCCCGTCAATACCGACATGGTGGCATTGATTTCATCAAAGGTACGCAGGCCGATATCCGAGACTTCATCACCATCCGCCGGGGCTGGAGCCGGGGGTGGCGTTGCTTCGACATACACATTGCTGAGGTCGCCCAGCCGTTCAAAGGTAAGGAAGAACTCATCCTGCTCAGGACCGTTTTCCAGCGCGATGATCGTGCCAAGGGTCGAGAGCGGCTGGCCTTCTTCAGCACTGTAGTCGGCGTCAGTCAGCGCGGTGTCGAGGTTGGCCCAGGCCTGCCCGACAGTGGCCTCTTTGCCATTGATGCCGATACGCAGGCCTTCTACCGGAATGTTACCGATTTCAGCGTCGGGGGACAGGCTGACGAAATAAGGCGCGTTGAACAGGTAGCTGTAACTGTCGAACTGGCTCGCTTCGAACACAATGTAGGCCTGTGGGACTTCAATCAGGTGGCTGACACCGAAGAGCAGGAAGAATTTTTGCCCGACCCCCACTTCATAATTCTGCAGGATCTGGTCATCCGTGATGGCCCGGTTATGAATGGCCACCAGGCGCAGCGAGCCCTGCCACTGTCGGTTGTTGGAAGCATCGTTACCCAATACCAGGGTGAAGGTGTCTTCCCAGTCGCTGAGGTTTCCGGGAGCGACCGGATCCATATCTCCGGTGTACTCGCCATTGACATAGATCCGGCGGCCTTCACCGGGTGCGAAGGTGGCAACCACGTGCTGCAGCGTTGCCTGCAGGCGCTCTGCATCATCGTCGGTGGACAGCGCTTCTTCGCCATTGCCATCGGTGGTGCTGCTGCGGTGCAGGAAGTCATAGTTGTAAAGGGTCTGACCCAGCGTGAAGTTGCGCTCCGCACTGTTGGCGCCATAAGCAATGATTCGGGCATCTTCCTGGGTAACGTTCGCCGGAACCACCCAGGCCTCTATGGTGTATTCACCGGTTGCAGTAATCAGATCGTGCAGTTTCTCGCTATCGCGCGTCAGAGCCTGGGCCTTGCCATCGCGGATATTGATGCCCCAGCCGCCGATCCATTCGACATCGCCTGACAGATTGAGGTTCATGGCGGGCGCAACACCACTGGTGTCGTAGGCAATGTTACCTGAACCGGTC
>JAUIAZ010000188.1 GCA_030427465.1 Gammaproteobacteria bacterium
CGATGAACCGCTTGGCAGAGCGCGTCTTGCTGACGCCCCGGCGTCGCCTGCTGCCGGCGCTGAATCTGAAGCCGGAAAACCTGAGAACCCTTGGGGTCGTTGGGGCCTCCTTGCTCCTGGCGCTCGCGCTGGTTTCCTGGTTGTACCAGGCGTCAGATGAGCCTGAAACCCTCGACCTGCCCCCGTTGGCAGAAGAAACGCACGACAAAAGAGTCACCGTGGGGCTGAAGTTGCCGGTTCCGCCTGTCGCTGAGCCCAGGTCGGAGGATCTGGCTCTGCAGTGGGAACCCGTTGATACTCTTGGTTCTGATGAAGAAACGCGGGAAGTGGATGCCTTGCTGGCAGAGGGAGACCGGGGATTGGAGCCAGGACAGCCAGACCCTGCACGGGTAGAGGAAATGGCTGAAACCGAGGTTGAGCCGGAACCTGTGCCCGAACCCGAACCCGAACCCAAGCTGTCTACCGGAGCCCCTGTTGAGTCCGCTCCAACTGCTTCAGCTGAGGAGGAAGGTCCCAGCCGTAGTCAGGCCTGGATGAACCGTCAGGATGTCCGCGGCTGGACGGTTCAGTTGCTGGGTTCCCAGAACCGCTCTGCAGCCAGTGCTTATGTCCGCTCCTGGAAAGTGTCAACGCATAAACCGTTCTGGTTTGAGTCCACGTATCAGGGGAAACAGTGGTACATTGTGCTTCTCGGGGTTTTTCCAAACAAGGCTGATGCCAGGTCCGCCATGGAAGCCCTGCCAGCCACCGTCCGTCGTCAGGGTCCGTGGCTTCGCTCAATAAAAGGTCTGCAGAGCGATTTGTGATCTGGTAAGCACTCTGATGGTGCAACCCACCCGCTGAAAAGCTCTGGACTTCTGTTTAATTTGAGTGCATGACGCCGTCTGTGTAGAATGTCGGGCCGATTTTTGTGTGGCAAGACCAGATTGGCCTGACAGTTGCCTTCTTCTTTGTCACGACTACCGTTTTGAGAGATGCGTATGAATAAAGGTCTGTATCAACCGGGTGAATTCCGGGACAACTGCGGCTTCGGACTGATCGCCCATATGCAGGGTGAGACCAGTCATGAACTGCTGAAGACTGCGATCGAGTCTCTGACATGCATGACCCACCGTGGGGGTATCGCTGCGGATGGCAAAACCGGTGATGGTTGCGGCCTGCTGCTGCAAAGACCTGATGCCTTTCTGAGAGAAGTGGCCCGAGAGAGCTTTTCGGCTGACCTCGGTGCCCGTTATGCCGTAGGAATGGTTTTCCTCAATCCGCTGCCGGAAAAGGCAAGGCATGCCAGGAAAGCTCTGGAGAAAGCCGTCGTAGAGCACGGTCTTGAAGTCGTCGGTTGGCGTGAAGTGCCCACCGATCCGTCTTGTCTGGGGCCGATGGCACTTGAGTGTATGCCACGTATTGAGCAGATTTTCATCAAGGCCAGTGATGAGCTGGATGATGATCAACTGGATGGCAAGCTGTTTTTCGTCCGTCGTGATGCGGAAATGGTGCTGGCTGATGATGCGGAAACCTACATCTGCAGCCTGTCGGCGAAGACCATCTCCTACAAAGGTCTGATGATGCCGGTTGATCTTCCGAATTTTTACCGGGATCTCGGCGATGCGCGTCTTGAGACAGCCATCTGTGTATTCCATCAGCGCTTCAGCACAAACACGGCTCCCCGCTGGCCGCTGGCCCAGCCGTTCCGTTTGCTGGCGCATAATGGCGAAATCAACACCATTGAGGGTAACCGAAACTGGGCCTTGGCCCGCGCGGGCAAGTTTCGTTCCGAACGTTTACCGGACCTGAACAAGTACCAGCCAGTGGTTAATCGCACCGGTTCAGATTCCTCCTCCATGGACAACATGCTGGAGGTGCTGGTCACAGGCGGTATCAATCTGTTCCGAGCCATCCGCATGATGGTTCCACCTGCCTGGCAGAATGTGGACACGATGGATTCGGAGTTGCGTGCTTTCTATGAATACAACAGCATGCATATGGAGCCTTGGGATGGCCCTGCCGGTGTGGTGACGACTGATGGTCGTTATGCGGTTTGCTTCCTCGACCGGAACGGACTGCGGCCTGCGCGCTGGGTCGTCACCCGGAATGGTTTCATTACCCTGGCTTCGGAGGTCGGAACCTACGGCTACAAGCCGGAAGATGTGGTCGCCAAAGGCCGGGTAGGGCCGGGCCAGATTCTGGCTGTGGACACCGTTAAGGGGGAAGTCCTGGATTCTGAGGCCGTGGATGCCCGGCTGAAGTCCTCCCAGCCCTACAAAAAGTGGTTACGTGAGAATGCTCTGAGGCTGGAAGCGACACTGAAGGAACAGACGCCTGATTTCAAAATTATGGAGCAGGAGCCTCTTAACGAGGCAATGAAGATGTTCATGGTCACGCTCGAAGAGCGGGACCAGATCCTGCGCCCGTTGGCCGAAGCGGGACAGGAAGCGGTCGGATCGATGGGTGATGATACCCCGATGGCCGTGCTGTCCAACCGCGTCCGCTCTATCGCCGACTATTTCAGGCAGAAGTTTGCCCAGGTAACCAATCCGCCGATTGATCCTTTGAGAGAAACGGTGGTCATGTCGCTTGAAACCTGTATTGGCGCCGAACGAAATGTTTTCGAGGAGTCTGCGGAGCATGCCAACCGCATTATCCTGAGCACGCCTGTTCTTTCGCCGGCCAAGTATCTGAGACTGAAGTCTCTGGAGAGACGCGGCTTTGAGCAGCAGGTGTTGCGCCTGGCCTATCGCCCCGAAGTGGGGCTGAAAGCCGCGATTGAGGCGGTGGCTGACGAAGCTGAAGCGGCAGTCCGGTCTGGAAAGGTTGTCCTGATCCTCTCAGACGCCGACCTGAAACCGGATGAGCTGCCAATTAATGCCTTTATGGCGACCGGAGCGGTTCACCATCGCCTGGTAAGAACCGGATTGCGCTGTGACAGCAACCTGATCGTTGAAACTGGCTGGGCCCGGGACCCGCACCACTTTGCGGTACTGTTTGGCTTTGGTGCGACGGCAGTCTATCCCTATCTCGCTTATCAGGTGCTTAACGACCTGATTCGTACAGGGGAAATGCTGGTTGACCCGATTGATGCCAAGAACAGTTATCGCAAGGGTATCAATAAGGGGCTCCTGAAGATTCTCTCCAAGATGGGTATCTCCACCATTGCCTCTTATCGTGGCGCTCAGCTTTTTGAGGCCATTGGTCTGTCAGATGAGGTGGTGGACCTGTGCTTCACCGGCGTTGAAAGTCGCATCCAGGGAGCCTCTTTCTTTGACTTCCAGCAGGACCAGGAAATCCTGGCCCGGCTGGCACGCAATCCGCGTAAGAAGATCGAAACCGGCGGTTTCCTCAAGTTCATTTACGGCGGCGAGTATCACGCGTATAACCCGGACGTGATCAAGCTGCTTCAGCAGGCCGTTCAGGAAGGCAGCTACGGGGTCTACAAAGAGTATGCGGGCCTTGTTAATCACCGGCCGGTTTCCAGTTTGCGCGATCTGATGAAGCTGTCAGAGAAAACCCAGGCAATCTCAATCGACGAAGTGGAGCCGGCAGACGCCCTGTACAAGCGTTTTGACAGCGCAGCCATGTCCATTGGTGCTTTGTCTCCGGAAGCTCACGAAGCTCTGGCTGTGGCGATGAACCGTCTGGGTGGCCGCTCAAACAGTGGTGAGGGCGGTGAAGATCCTGCCCGCTATGGAACTGAGCGCCGCTCAAAGATCCGCCAGATAGCGTCTGGCCGTTTTGGGGTGACCCCGCACTACCTGGTTGGTGCTGACGTGTTGCAGATCAAAGTGGCTCAGGGGGCCAAGCCTGGGGAAGGTGGTCAGTTGCCCGGTGGTAAGGTGAACCAGCTGATTGCACGTCTGCGATTCTCGGTTCCGGGGGTCACACTGATTTCTCCACCACCTCACCACGACATCTATTCAATAGAAGATCTGGCGCAGCTGATTTTTGATCTCAAGCAGGTCAATCCGCGTGCACTGGTCTCGGTGAAACTGGTGTCTGAACCCGGAGTGGGAACCATCGCTGCTGGTGTGGCGAAAGCCTATGCAGACCTGATTACCATATCCGGCTATGACGGCGGTACGGGTGCCAGCCCGATCACCTCCATCAAGTATGCGGGTAGCCCCTGGGAGCTGGGTTTGTCCGAAGCCCATCAGGCGCTTCGTGCCAACGATTTGCGTGGCAAAGTGCGTCTGCAGACGGACGGTGGTCTGAAGACTGGTCTGGATGTGGTCAAGGCGGCCATACTCGGCGCCGAAAGCTTCGGTTTTGGTACTGGGCCGATGGTGGCCATCGGTTGTAAGTATCTGCGGATCTGTCACCTGAACAACTGTGCCACTGGCGTTGCGACCCAGAATGACAAGTTGCGCGAAAAGCACTTCAAGGGCACTGTGGAAATGGCCATGAACTACTTCCGCTTCGTGGCGGAGGAAACCCGTGAATGGATGGCCAAACTGGGTGTCAGAAGCCTGGAAGAACTGATTGGCAGAACTGATCTGCTGGAAGTGTTACCAGGTACCACTCCGCGACAGAAAGCCCTGGATCTGAAGCCAATGCTGCTGAACGATGCCATTCCGGCTGACAAACCGCATACGGTACAGCAGCCCTCCAACCCGCCCTTCGATAAGGGGGCGCTGGCTGAAAAGATGGTGGAGTTGGCTGCTGAAGCGGTCAAGGAAGGCAAGAGTGCTGAATTTGAGCTGGATGTCACTAACTGTGACCGCTCAATCGGTGCGCGTCTGTCTGGTGAAATAGCGTCTGTGCATGGTAACCAGGGGCTTGCGTCCAATCCGATCCGTTTCCGGCTCAAGGGGACTGCCGGGCAGAGCTTCGGGGTCTGGAACGCCGGTGGCCTGGAGCTGATTCTGGAAGGTGACGCCAACGACTACGTCGGCAAGGGCATGACTGGTGGCAAGCTGGTTGTCTATCCACCTTCCGGAAGCGCCTTTGAGTCGCAAAATTCAGCGATTGTGGGCAACACCTGCCTTTACGGTGCGACCGGGGGCAAACTGTTCGCTGCGGGTACCGCAGGAGAGCGTTTTGCGGTTCGTAACTCGGGTGCGTTCGCTGTCGTTGAGGGGGCGGGTGATCACTGTTGTGAGTACATGACAGGTGGAATGATTACTGTGCTCGGCAAGACCGGACACAACTTCGGCGCGGGCATGACTGGTGGGTTTGCCTATGTTCTGGACCAGGGTAATGAATTCGTCGACCTCTACAACCATGAACTGGTCGAGATTCACCGGGTGACGAGCGAAGCCATGGAGGCTCACAGGAATCATCTGCGTACCGTTATCACTGAACACGTCCAGGAGACCGGTAGCCAGTGGGCCACGAATATCCTGGAAAATTTCGACGACTTTGTCGGTTCATTCTGGCTGGTCAAGCCTAAAGCGGCCAGCCTATCGAGCCTGTTGGATACGACCCGGGCACGCCCCGAGTGATCCGCCTTTTGGCGGATAATGGAAGGAATTGAGGTATAGACTATGACAGAAAGGCTGAGCAATACCTTTCAGTTTATTGACGTGAGCCGGCAAGATCCGAAAAAGATCCCTTTGGCTCGTCGAAAAGCCGAGTTTGTCGAAATATACAAACCGTTTCCCGAAGCGCAGGCCAAGGATCAGGCACATCGGTGCCTGGAATGCGGAAATCCATACTGCGAGTGGAAATGTCCGGTTCACAACTACATCCCGAACTGGCTGAAGCTCATTTCAGAGGGGAACATCCTGGAAGCGGCGGAACTGTGTCACCAGACCAACACCCTGCCGGAAGTTTGCGGGCGCGTGTGCCCCCAGGATCGCCTGTGTGAGGGAGCCTGTACGCTGAACGACGGTTTCGGCGCGGTAACCATCGGCTCGGCGGAAAAGTACATCACCGAAACAGCTTTCGCCCTTGGCTGGCGTCCGGACATGTCCAAGGTCGTGATGAGTGATCGCAAGGTGGCTATCATTGGTGCCGGACCTGCCGGGCTCGGCTGCGCGGATATTCTGGTGCGTAACGGCGTCAAGCCCGTCGTCTTTGATGCTTACCCCGAAATTGGTGGTCTGCTGACTTTCGGTATCCCCGAATTCAAGCTGGAAAAGCATGTCATGTCCCGTCGGCGGGAAATCTTCGAATCCATGGGGATCGAGTTCCGTCTGAATACCCGTGTCGGAGAAGATGTGCAGTTCGATGACCTGCTCGCGGAATATGATGCGGTTTTCCTGGGCATGGGGACCTATAACTACATGAAGGGCGGTTTCCCCGGTGAAGATCTCCCCGGCGTTTATGATGCCTTGCCGTTTCTGATTTCCAATGTAAATCGTTGCCTCGGGTTTGAGAAAGCCCCTGAAGATTTCATTGATATGAAAGGGCAGCGAGTAGTGGTTCTGGGCGGTGGTGATACCGCAATGGACTGTAACCGGACATCCATTCGGCAGGGTGCGAAGAGTGTGACTTGTGCTTACCGGCGTGACGCAGAAAACATGCCGGGGTCCCGTCGCGAGGTGGCGAATGCCAAGGAAGAAGGAGTCAAGTTCCTCTTCAACCGGCAGCCAGTTGCCATCATCGGTGAAGATCACGTTGCGGGTGTTAAAGTGGTTCAGACCCAGCTCGGTGAGCCGGATGAAAATGGTCGGCGCAGACCGGAAGTCGTTCCTGGAAGCGAAGAAGTCCTGCCGGCAGATATCGTTCTGGTGGCCTTTGGTTTCCGTCCCAGCCCGGCACCCTGGTTTGATCAGTTTGGCATCGACACAGACGATGGCGGACGTGTACTGGCTGCCGAAGAGCAACAGTACCCGTTCCAGACCGCAAACCCGAAAATATTCGCCGGCGGTGATATGGTTCGCGGCTCTGACCTGGTCGTCACGGCTATCTGGGAAGGGCGTCAGGCGGCTGAAGGCATTCTGGATTATCTGGATGACCGTAACGCATGACTGCTACGTTAAAGAATGACCGCTTTCTGAAGGC
>JAUIAZ010000189.1 GCA_030427465.1 Gammaproteobacteria bacterium
CCCTGTGTAATGATGCTTTGCAGGTGGCCAAGACCCGCCTGCCAATAGAGGAGCTGGTCAAGCAGAGAATGTTGTCGCAACCACGCCTGACGGCCATTCGCCTGGAAGACCTGGCGGAACAGATGGGTATGACACCCTGGACGCTGAAACGCCAACTGGCCGCCAGGGGCACTTCCGTTTCAGAAATCGCGGAGCAATCACGCAAAGAAATGGCGGTAAAGTATCTGACGACAACTTCATTGAGGCCCAGTGAAATTGCCTATGAACTGGGCTATGGCAGCCAGCCATCGTTTTTCAGGGCGTTCAGGCGCTGGTTTGGCACTTCGCCCCAGAATTTCCGACGCTCGCCCTGAGGGCCTTTCATCAGGGCCTGACAAGCGCGGGACAATTATTCCTAAAGCTCAAAGCTGTCATCAAAATCATCATCGTCTTCAAACTCCAGATCTTCATAACGATCCAGCAACTCTTCTTCATAATCCTGCATTTCGGTCTTCTCCTTGTATCACAGATCAAAACTAGACTCTGGTCATGACCGTTTGATGACAGAAACAGACAGGAGTGTGAAATGCAACAGATTTAGTAAACGAAGCTTTACGATGAAAGGCGATTCAGGTAGTTTTTTCTGCGGATCTTTCTTTGCAGACTTTTATCTGCGTTCTTCTGGAAGTGAAGCGATTTGCTTCGGGGAAGTCGCTTGAAAGCTTGTGAAGCTTTCAGACTTCAAACCGACCGACTGGTCGGAAAAGAGTTGGCGGAGCGGACGGGACTCGAACCCGCGACCCCCGGCGTGACAGGCCGGTATTCTAACCAACTGAACTACCGCTCCGTTTGGTGGGTGGTGCAGGGATCGAACCTGCGACCCTCGCCTTGTAAGGGCGATGCTCTCCCAGCTGAGCTAACCACCCAGTAACTGCTTAACAGCTATCTGGTATGCGCTTCGGGAATCTCTCGGGGTGTCAGCCCGTTCCCTCAGTGCGGAGCGCATGATACTTAGAGCACTCTGGAGTGTCAACACGTCTCCGCCATTTTTTTTAACTTTCTTTTTTATCGTCAGACTTATGGGACCCAGCGCCGGATTCTGAGACCTCGGACTTGCTATCCGTTTCATTTCTCTGACTTTTTTTTCGCCTGGAAAGCGGAATGGCACGCTCCGCGAGCGCCTCATTCCAACCGCCTATTTTCTGCCCGGCGGCATCCAGAGCCTGAGTGTAGGCACTCTGGTAGCGGCTCTTCAGCCGCTCCAGAAACGCCCTGGTCCGCTCACTGGAAAACCGCTTACCTGAACCACTAGACATATCCAGCCCCCTGTAGCGATGGTTTCTGAAACAAGCTTAGGACAGCTGAGGCGCTTATGCTAAAACGGCCACCACCACTTCTTGGGAGGACCGTCTTCGTTGTTCTCATTCAGGGCCAGTTGATATTCGTATTCCGACTTGCGCTTTTCGAGCTTGCGCAATTCCGAGTCGGCCTTGATGCGTTTGGTCGGACTGCCCCCACAAAGGTACAAACACCACCATTTGTTGGGGCGGTAATGTCCATCTTCCTTCAGCTGGGCAATTTCCTCCTGCCTGGCAAGAAGCAGCTCTTTTTCTTCACGCTCGAATTCGCCCATGCGAATTTCATGGACAATCGAGCGGGCCGCATCACTCTTGGCGAAAGGTGGCCTGTTGGTCATCAGTTTCATGTCCACGATTTCGGGGAACGCAATTTCCCAGGACACCAGCTGCATATCGCCCTGGGCCAGCGGATCATCCGGCTCCAGGGCCGGGTTGATTTCTTTGGGCGGGTCGACTTCAGAATAACGGAAATAATAGATACCACCCGCTTCCACATCGAATTCAGTGTCAATGATCTTGCTCAGCGCAAAGTCATTGATACCCTCAAATCCGAGCACCACACCCAGCGGGCGACGCATGGTCAGGCGACGCTTACCGGGCGCGACTTCGAGCCAGGTCCAGCCACCCCCCTGCAGATTGACGTAGCGCTCGTCATCAATGTAAACCGTCGGGGCATCAATTTCTTCAGCCGACCAGTCAGTCAGTGGCCGATAGAAGTACAAAAGGGCGTTCTCATTGGAGTCCCATTCATGGTCTTCAATGTGAACAAATTGGGGGCCTTTGGGTGCCGCCAGAAAAGAACCGCCGTGCTTCTCGAACGACAGATATATGCGTGGGCACCCGGCTAGCAGGGCCGCCAGACAGGCGATCGCAATGGGCCTCGCTATCCGTTTGAACATGCAACTGAACTCCACTTCCTTACACTCAGCAGCGAAAGTTTAACACTCGGAAACATTTGGGGATGAGACACAGCCCACTAATTCTCCGCTTTTTGCGCGTCATCGGAGAGTGTCAGCCAGGCTCGCACGCGGCGCTTCTCCCGTGCGGCGGCAGCCAGCCCCAGTATCCGCGTCATCACCGCCCAACGGGCAGCGCCGGTTTGGGGTTGCAACAGCGGGCGCAGCGCCTCGCTGCAGTGCGCCAGGCGCATCAACGAGCCCGCTGATGCCAGCTTCTGCATGGCGTCGGGTGACTGATCCAGCGGTGCTTGCTGCAGAGCGGCAGCGAGCGACAGCAACTCTTCCGCCAGGCGTTCAGGAAACGCCGGCGACTTCATCTGCTGCTGAAGCCCCTGCCAGAGCCACCCGCAGAAGGCCAATGAAACACAGTGATCCTCTATCCAGCGAAACCTGGCATTGTAGGCCCGCTGACCATCACCGGGTAACAGGGCCTCTTCATCAACCGGCAGTGACCGGAACTGCAGTCCGCCCGCTTCCAGTTCACCGAAGCCGGGAACCGCCTTGCTGCCGGCCACGGCTTTCTCGAGCGCCTCCCGCGAGAGGCAGACAGCTTTCACGCCGTCTTCTGCCTTCGCGGTAATGACGCAGGCATCCAGAAATCCGGGGTTGGTCACAAAGGATTTGTGCCCCTCCAGCACCCAGCGCCCCTGACTCATTCTCAGAGTGGCAGGCGGGAGATCCGGCTTCTCCGTAAAGGCAACGGCCTGCGATTTCAGTCCGGCAAAGTGACTGTCTTTCAGAAGGGCCATGACCGCACACTGATACCCCAGCCAGAAAACCTGCTCCGGCTCATTTACCACGCGGCCTGACTCGAAAGCCACTTGCAGCAGACTGGCGTTGGTCGCCTGCTGATGGAAAACCTGCAGCCAAAGCTGTCGCCAATCCGTTCCGGCACCCGCTTCACTGTGCAAGGGAAGCGCCCGCCTGCTCAGCCCGCAAGGCCTGAAGCTCCAGGGAGATTTCATTCAACTTGCGATCCAGATTGACGAAGCGCTGGACCAGCTGACCGCGCGCGGTATCGACTGCCTTGACGGTCTGCCTGACATCCTGCCATTCGGCCGGGGATATGCTTGTCCCGCTCTGGGCCTGCTGCTGGAGTTTTTTCAGATCGGCCGCCAGCCGGCTGCTCTGCGCTTCCAGTGCCTCCACGGCAGCCTGGTTGGATGCCTGCCCCGGTGCCAGCGTGGCCAGCTGTTTCTCCAGCCCACTGATCCGGCCGGTGTCCTCGTTTACAGAGACTTTCAGATCGTCAAACTGTTTCTGGATCCTGACGTCCAGATTGTTCAGGCGGCTTTCCATCGCATTAAGCATGGGTTCTATTCCTGCCAGCTCTCCGCGCAGCCCATCCACACGCTTTTGGACACCCTGATCCTGCTCGCTGTCTTTCTTTACGGCCTGATCCAGTCCGGCCAGCCGTTGTTTGACGGATTTATCGAGTTTACGCAGGGACTCATCCATCTTCTGAAGCTCACGGGCGAGTTCGTTGCCGCTCTGGGCCATGGTGGCATCGGTCTGGTAAACCTGGCCTTCGAGGCGGGCAATCACCAGCTGGCTCTGGTCAATCATGCGCCGAGACTGGGCCAGCTGCTGATCCATGGCTTGAATGGTGGCCGCCTGCTGGCGAACCTGCCAATAACCGAACACCGCAACGGATACCACCAGTATGAAAAGAAGCAGGATCAGGCCCTTGGATGAACGCCCAACGCCGGAGGCTTCCGCTTTGTCATCTCCGGGCCGGGAGGCCTTCGGCAGTATAGGCCGCTTCTTTGGGGACGCTTCTGCCTTGCGCCTGCTGCGGGTATCCCGCGCTTCGCGTGCGTCCAATTCATCTTTTTCTGGCTTGATACTCTCCATGGAAATCCTGTTCTGGCTACTTCAGCTAAGTCTGTTGTCGCTAGTGTCTGTGGTTGGTAGTGCGCATGACACGCAGCTCTTGGCCTGGCAGGGCCCGCCTGGATTATCCCGCCAGGGGTTTGCACATTACCACCCATATCACTAAACTACGCGGTCTTTTTCAGCCATACTGGCTTTTTACAGTTTAACTTTGAAGGGTATCAAGATGCAGCCCCAGATTGGCATTATCATGGGCTCTCGCTCCGACTGGCCGACCATGCAGGCCGCCGCAGACCTGCTGGACGAGCTGGGTGTCGCTTACGAGGCCGAAGTGGTTTCCGCCCACCGCACTCCCGAGCGTCTGTTCGAGTACGCGCGCGAGGCACGTGGGCGCGGCCTCAAGGTGATCATTGCCGGAGCCGGTGGGGCTGCGCATCTACCAGGCATGGTCGCTTCGATGACCCCTTTGCCAGTACTGGGTGTGCCGGTTCAGTCCAGAGCCCTGAACGGCCTGGATTCGCTGCTTTCTATCGCCCAGATGCCGGGCGGGGTCGCGGTGGGCACGCTGGCCATCGGTAAAGCCGGCGCCAAGAACGCCGGCCTTCTCGCAGCCCAGATTCTGGGGCTGGAGAATCAGAGGATTGCCGACGCTGTCGACAATTTCCGCAAAAAGCAGACTGGAGCCGTCTCGGGCAACCGGGATCCGAGGAGCGACTGAACATGTCCGCCTCCCCCATTCGCGTTGGCATGCTGGGTGCCGGGCAGCTGGCGCGCATGATGGCCCTCGAAGGCATGCCCCTGGGTTGCGAGTTCAGTATCTATGACACCTCGGGCGCACCGAGTGCCGGAATCGGAACCCTGTATTCAGATCCTGAAAATGATCAGGCCCACCTTCAGGAGTTCCTGGATTCCGTGGATGTCGTGACTTACGAGTTCGAACATCTGCCCCTCAATCTGGCCCGCAATATAGAGTCCCGCAAGCCTTTGCACCCGAACGTCCGCTCTCTGGCAACCTGCCAGGATCGTGAAAAGGAAAAAACCCTGTTTTCCGAACTTGGCATTCCCACTCCCCGCTGGCGCATGGCACGGTCTGCTGAAGAGTTGCGCAATGCCTGCGAGGCACTGGGTACGCCGGTCGTGGCCAAATCCGCCACTGAGGGCTATGACGGCAAGGGCCAGGCAGTCATCAGGAACCCGGCCGATGCTGAAGCCGCCTGGACACAGATCGGTCATGACCGTCTGATTGTGGAGTCTTTCGTCAACTTCACCCGCGAACTGTCATTGATTGCTGTCAGGAGCAGTCAAGGAGAACTCGCTTGCTATCCGCTGGTTGAGAATCACCATCACGAAGGCATTCTGCGCTATACGTGGGCTCCCGCGCCCGGAGTCAGTGCCGCCGTTGAAGCCGCGGCAGATGACTATATCGCGCGCTTGCTGAATGAGCTGGACTATGTGGGGGCTCTGGCTCTGGAGTTGTTCGAAACGCCAGACGGATTGCTGGCCAATGAAATGGCACCCCGTGTGCACAACTCAGGGCACTGGACCCAGAACGGTGCCGCAACCAGCCAGTTCGAAAACCATATCCGGGCGGTTGCCGGACTGCCGCTGGGCAGTACCGCACTGACCCGTCCTAGCTGTATGATCAACCTGATTGGTGCAGAGGTTGACCGTGAACGCCTGCTGACCCTGCCCGATACCTATCTACATCTGTACAACAAAAGTATCCGCCCCGGTCGCAAGGTCGGTCACATCAATGTTACTGCGGATAACGCCAGTGCAATCCACAACAAGGTTCAAGCCGTACTTTCCTGTGTGTCTGACTGCGCACCCTACCCCGAACGCTGATTCTTAGCCTGTCGGGACTTGAATTAGAAAACGAAAACCCCCATCGTTAGGCGGGTACTCAAACCAACCAACGGAGCCAAATCATGTCCTTTGAACTGCCGGCACTTCCTTACGAGAAAAATGCGCTTGCCCCTCATATCTCAGAAGAAACCCTGGAGTTCCACTACGGAAAACATCACAAGACCTATGTTGACAAGCTGAACGGCCTGGTTCCGGGTAGCGAGTACGAGGGCAAAAGCCTGGAAGACATTATCAAGTCCAGCAGCGGCCCGGTTTTCAATAACGCCGCCCAGATCTGGAATCACACTTTCTATTGGCACTGCCTGAGCCCCAACGGTGGCGGCGCGCCTACCGGCGCTCTGGCTGATGCCATCAACGCCAAGTTCGGTTCTTTCGAAGACTTCAAGAGTCAGTTCACCGACCGTGCGACCAACAACTTTGGTTCCAGCTGGACCTGGCTTGTGAAGAACGCTGATGGCAGCCTCGAAATCGTCAATACCAGCAACGCTGGCACGCCAATGACCGAAGGCCAGACCGCACTGTTGACAGTGGATCTCTGGGAACACGCCTATTACATCGATTACCGCAATGCGCGGCCGAAGTACATGGAAGCTTTCTGGGCACTCGTGAACTGGGAGTTCGCTGCCAAAAACTTCGCTGGCTGATTCTGGCCTGCTGCCAAAAAAAAGCCCGGTGATCCGGGCTTTTTTTATGTCTGTTTTTTCCTTCAGTCAGATTCTGAGCTGCTAGCCCGGATTTCTCATGAAGCCTTGTCTCAGAGCATAATTCTCGGGCCGAGTGCTCTCAGGGCATGATTCAGGCTTTAGTCGGCTAAAAATCGATCGGGTTTCTTGGGTTTGTGATGCTCAAGA
>JAUIAZ010000190.1 GCA_030427465.1 Gammaproteobacteria bacterium
CACGATCCTTCATGGCAGCCATGCCCAGCTTCATGGTCAGGTCACCCCATTCCTTGTTCAGCTTGGACAGCGGTGCGACGAATTCCTGTGCAGCTTCGTTGTCTGCCTGCTCTTTGCAGAAGCTGTGGACCACCTTGGTGAAACGCTTCAGGGACTCTCCCTGACTCATCAGAACCTTACGACCCAGCAGGTCGAGCGCCTGAATCCCGGTGGTACCTTCATACAGCAGGGCGATACGGGTATCGCGGACGATCTGCTCCATGCCCCACTCAGCAATGAAACCGTGACCACCAAACACCTGTACACCCAGGTTTGAAGCTTCGTAACCCACTTCGGTGAGAAACGCTTTCGCGATCGGGGTCAGGAAGGCCATCATTTCGTCGGCTTCCTTACGAGCTTCTTCGGTCTCGCCGCTATGGACGATGTCACCCTGCATGGCGGTATAGTAAATCATGGCACGAGCGCCTTCTGCGATCGCTTTTTGCGTCAGCAGCATGCGGCGTACGTCAGGATGCACAATGATCGGGTCAGCAGCCGCTTCCGGCTTCTTTGCACCACTCAGTGAGCGCATGGCCAGGCGATCCTTGGCGTAGGTCAGAGAGCCCTGGAAGGAAAGCTCGGCAGCACCCAGACCCTGGATGGCTGTACCCAGACGTGCAAAGTTCATGAATGTGAACATGCAGTTCAGGCCCTTGTTCTCTGGCCCGATCAGGAAACCTTTGGCGCCATCGAAGTTGATGACACAGGTTGAGTTGCCGTGAATACCCATCTTGTGTTCGATGGAGCCGCAGCTAACCGCGTTGCGATCGCCCAGTGATCCGTCTGCATTGACGTTTACCTTGGGAACGATGAACAGGGAGATACCCTTGGTTCCGGCAGGTGCATCTGGCAGACGCGCCAGTACGATATGAACGATGTTATCGGTCATGTCGTGCTCACCGGAAGAAATGAAAATCTTGGTACCCGTGATGCTGTAGCTACCGTCTGCATTCGGCTCAGCCTTGGAACGCAGGATGCCCAGGTCAGAACCGCAGTGTGGTTCTGTCAGACACATGGTACCCGTCCACTCACCACTGACCAGTTTAGGCAGGAAAGTACCCTTCTGCTCGTCAGATCCGTGCAGGATGATGGTATTCACCGCACCGTGACTGAGGCCGGGGTACATGCCCCAGGACCAGTTACTGGTACCAACCATTTCACTCATGACCAGGCCAAGTGACTCTGGCAGAGCCTGACCGCCGAACTCTTCCGGGGCAGTCATTGAGGGCCAGCCGCCTTCAACATACTGATGATAGGCTTCTTTAAAACCGGTAGGCGTTTTTACGCCGTCTTCGGACCAGGTACAACCTTCTTCATCACCGACACGGTTCAAAGGAGAGAGTACCTGCTCGCAGAACTTGGCGCCTTCCTGGATGATCGCATCGACCATGTCAGGAGTCGTCATTTCAGCACTTGGAAGAGTCTCGTAATGTTTTTGCATCTCAAGCAAATCTTCCATGACAAACTTGATTTCGCGTAATGGCGCTTTGTAATCAGGCATAAAATTGACCTCTAAATTCGCGGTTTGTACTTATTGCGCCTGCTTATCCGGCGCAGCATGTCAAACAGGTGTTTGAAACATACGTTTGCTTCAAGGGAAAGTCAAGCAATTTGGACTGGGAAAAGTGTAGTAAAACGTAAAACGGAGCGCCTGTCTCAGCGGGACTCAGTTGACGCCCCGAACTGGCGAACCTGCCGATCTCAGGCGATCGCCCTGAAAGGATCCGGGGGTGGGCGGTTTCCTCCCAGCTGCTGGCCCAGTTCAATCAGCTCTTCGTAAGTGCGGATCGCGTTACCCACCGAATTGGAAACGGACTGCCTATCTTGCCTGGATTCTTCCGGCTCTTCAGAGTCCTGACGGCTTTGTGCCTCCTGCCTGCCTTCTTCCTCAGTGGGGTCACTTTCTTCCAGTCGCTCTCTGGCCAGCTCTGACTGGGCTGACAGCAGCTGCTGAGTCGCCAGTGCTGCCACCGAGCGGTCCTGGGATGACGGTTCAGCCGGTGCAAGAGCCGCAGCCTTGACTGTCTGCATCTTGCGGATAGTCGCTTCGGGATCACCGGCTATCGGCGCGACATCAATGGGCACTTCGCCGTTGACGGCATAGGTCTTACCGTCTGGGCCACGCCGGAACTCATAAGAGGGAGCCCCCGTATAACTGCCACCCACCGACAGGTGCGCCTGCTCATGCTGACGGACTTCACGGTCACGCTGGGCCAGCTGCTGTACTTGCTCCAGCTCTTCCGCTGTCAGACCACGAGCCTCTGCCTCACGTTCTCTGGGAGTTTGGGCCTGTGCAGACTCTCCGTCCGGGGAGGCGTTGGAACGGGTATCCCCGGAGGCTTCATCCTCTGCGGGAGGCCTGCTCCGGCCAGTTGCCTGGGCAGCAACCTCCCCACGAACGGAACGCCCGACAGGATCGGAGGTCTGTCCGTTTCTCGTACCGGACTCGCCTGTCGGGCGCCCAGTCGCATATGTCGTTGCCTGAGCAATGGGACGGGCATAAACCAAAGGCGGTGTACTTGTGGCAGACAGCCCTGGGCCGCTGGCTTCCAGCCGGGTGACAGGCGTAATGGCAGCCTGCAAGTCGCTGCGTTTGACCGCCGACTCAGCGCCTTTTGCCCCTTCCGCCGCAGCCTGGGAACCCAGCCCGACGGGGATGTTTGCCACAACGCCTACTTGCATCCTGTTTACGGGCCTCCAGGCCCTTCTTCAAGCTGTCATCCCCCTGACATACAAAGCCAGGGCAATTTGCCACCAGGCGGTCATCAGGCTGTTGTATCGATCAGAGTGCCGAGCATTTCGTCACCGGTCCGGATCACACTGGCAGATGCCCTGGCCTGAAGTTCGCTCAGCTTCAGTTCTACCAGCGACTCTTCAATGGGCACCTCAGGCCGGGCAGACAGGTTGCCATCACTTGTCTGCTCGGGTGCAACCGCCCCGGCGCCCTCTGGCGGTACCGCAGCCCGGGCGATCTGCCCTGCTGCCGATTCCGCCTGCGACACACTTTTCTGGTAGCCCGCAAATCCGGACTGAATCACGCCTGAAATCACAGAACCTCCCGATACAACCTCATCGAATACAATCTCTCACCCTGTATTTTACGGGCCAACTGGTTATTTTTCAATCAGACCAATACCCAGGGTAGAAGGTTCGCACACTGTCAGGACTGGGCAGCGGCGGAATTCAGCCCAGGAGGTTCCCCAGACCTTTCTGGAAAAGGCTGCCCAGATTTGCCCCGCCTTCCTGGTTCCCCAGGTATTCCACAACCAGGTTGACCAGAGGGCCTATGGTATCTGCGCTCAGGCCCAGCGAATCAAACTGCTGGAGGATCTGGCTGCTGCCCGCCAGGCTGGTAACGGTCCCGGCAAGTCCACCCAGCCCCCCGGTTTTGCCGCCGCCCAGCGCGGGCGCGGCCGCCAGCAGGCTGCTCATGGACGGCACGGCATCCGAGATTTGGGCGAATTCACCCGCATCGAGATTCTCCTGGGCAAGGCCAAACAGACTCCCGAGACCGCCAGCTGCCTGTGACTGGCTCAAACCCAACTGTCCCATGGCCATGTCCACCAGGCCACCGCTAATTCCGCCTGCTGCTTCGTTCCCGGAGGGTTCAGCCTGGCCACTGAGGGCCGCAGCGGCACCCGCGAGATCATTCATTCCAGCCAGGGCCAGGGGTGTGGCTACGGAAGCAGCCAGCAAGGTCGACATGAGGATCGTTTTTCCGTATTGCATGAGATTTCTCCTTGGTTTTTTTACCAGATGAACAGGGTTGAGGCAGATCGGAAGAGCTGCCCAGGATTTCCATTTTGCCCGGTTTACGATGGCACGCGTTATGACCCAGGTAGCAAAGCGGTCAGATCGAGAACGCTTTGCGTCGCCGGATCACCCGGACTGCCGGCTCTGGGCAGCACGCCAAAACAGGGAGCCCCAAGACGCGCCTTCAGGGTATTTACATTCTCTTCCAGTTCACCAAACCCGGGATCTATACCGGCATTGGCAACCCAGCCTGCCAGTTCAAGCCCTCGCTGGCGGATACTCTCTGCCGTGAGCAGCGCATGGTTCAGACAACCCAGACGCATTCCCACCACCAGAACAACCGGAATACCGAGGGTTGCAGCCAGGTCGGCCAGCGTTTCTCGAGAGTTGAGCGGAACCAGCCAGCCACCAGCCCCCTCAATAAATACATAATCATAGTCGCGGGTCAACGCCCCCTGAATAAAGCCCTGTAAACGTGATACAGACAGGCTACGCCCTTCCCGCTCGGCGGCAATGTGCGGGGCCATGGCGGCCTCCAGGAGTACCGGGTTCACCACTTCATAGGGCAGTTCCAGTGAGGCATTGTGCATGAGCGTCAGCGCGTCGGAATTGCAGGGCTTGCTTCCTTGCCGGGCATCGGCCCCTGCTGCAACCGGTTTCAGCCCGGCCACACGGTAGCCTTTCCCTGCCAGCGATGCCAGGATAGCCGCCGTCGAAAAAGTCTTGCCAACCTCGGTATCCGTGCCGGTCACGAAAAAACGCTTCCGGAGCCCTCTGTCCATCACTCTAGTCTCCTTTGAAAAACCAACCATAGAACACCTGATAACTCATCGGGACCCCTTCAGAACCCCGGACACTTTCATAGGCTTCGAGCATTTTCTGCAACTGCCGACGCCCCGTCATGCCACGTCTGCTCTCTGATCTGACCGTATTGGCGCCAATGATTTTCAACGAACGCAGGGCCGCTTTCGGATCCGGAAAAAACTGCTGATGCAGGCGGGTTTCCTCACGCCCCCTGAAGCCCGCCCTTCTGACCAGAGCACTGATTTCGGCAGCCTCATGGAACCGGTTCACATGGCTGGCGTCATCGACGCTTTTCCAGGCTTCCGCGAGCTCCCGCAGGCTGCCTGACAACAAAGTGGTAAATGCCAGTTTGCCTTGCGGCTTGAGCACCCGGCTGACCTCTTCGAAAAGCTGTGCAGGGTTCTGCGCCCACTGAAAGGCAAAATTGCTGAAGACCAGATCCAGCGAATTTGACCGCAACGGCAGCGCCTGCATATCAGCCTGCAGCCAGGCAGTGTGACTGCTGCTCTGGTTGGATCTCGCCTGCTCCAGCATACCGGCTGAGATATCCAGGCCGATGGTCAGCCCGCTTTGGCGACTTTGCATCAGGCGCCGGGTTTCATCACCTGGCCCGCAGCCGATATCCAGGACGTCCGCATGAGAGTCCGGCCACACCAGCCCCCCCAGCAGTCTGTCTGCCGCCTGATGCTGTACAATCGCATGCTCGGCATATTGCGTAGCAGCCCGGCCAAAGGCACTGGCCACCCGCGGATCCGTCATTGCCTCAGTGCGCATGACGAACCTCTCTACCGTCCTGATGCTCAGCACACCTTTGGGAAAAGGCCATGATCAATCCACTGAGCTCGGCGACACTGGACGGCCCCGGATAATGAGCCATACCCTCAATGACCCGGATCTGCCAGTGTTGAGGCGCCTGATCTGTCCAGGATAAGGGAACCAGACTGTCCCGATCGCCGTTCAGCACAAGCACAGGCACTCTCAAGCGCTCCATAAGCGCACGACCATCCAGCCTGAACAACCAGGTCAGACTTGCCGACAGGTGTGCCGGGGGCATCTCAACTGTCACCGAGCGCCGCAAAAACACCAGCTCCTCCCTGGCGTGCACAGCACCCCGGCTTTGCAGTGCCTGAAAACGCTGCAATCCACGGACAGGGTCCTTTTTGATCAGATCGCAAAATGCCAGATACTCTGCTTCGGGCATCCCCGGCCAGCCCTGCCTGGCCACGAAACAGGGGTTACTGGCCAGCAGCACCAGACCAGCGCAAGCCCTGACTTGTTCATCCAGTTGCTGGATCGCCAGTTGCCCGCCAAGTGACCAGCCGATCCAAAGGGCATCCGGGTACTCCTTCTGATAGTTCTTCAGCCAGTCTTTCAGGTCCGCCAGTGGCTGATCCAGAAGCCGCACGGAAAGTTCAAACGAAGGCTCAAGTGCTTTCTTTAACGGTGCCAGGCTCGCAGCACTCTGCCCCCAGCCACCTATCAGCAGACAGGGACGCAAAGCATGAGTCCTTTCAGAAGGATTATCAGCCGTCAGGTGCTTGCGTGTACCCGTCATCAGACTTCCGTCCTGATATTCCGGAAAGCAGCCAGCAGAGCGTCCAAGTGCTCAAGGCTGTGTTCTGCAGACAGTGTCACACGCAACCTGGAACTGGCCTCAGGTACGGTAGGCGGACGAATGGCGGGCACCCACAGCCCTTGTGTAGTCAGCGCATCGGACAGGCGCGAGGCATCCTCAGTCTTTCCCACCCAGACAGGCTGAATCGGAGTATCCGAGGCCATCAGCTGCCAGCCCTCGCGGCTCATCCCCTGCCGGAATTTCTCAATCAGCTGACGCAAATGATCCCGACGAAAAGATTCTTTCCGGGCTATATCGACTGCCAGGCACATCGCTTCAGCCCAGGCAGGCGGACTGGCGGTCGTATAAATGGCGGTGCGTGCAAACTGGACCAGCAATTCAATCAGGTGGGCAGGCCCTGCAACGAAGGCACCATAGCCCCCGAAGGCCTTGCCCAGCGTCCCCATCAGTACGGGCACTTGATCCTGCCCCAGACCGGCTTCCAGCGTGGAGCCCGCCCCTTCCGGCCCCAGAACGCCAACACCATGTGCGTCGTCAACAATCAGGGTGGCTTCAAACTCTTCGCACAAGGCGGCCAGAGCCTGCAGGTCTGCACGGTCACCATCCATACTGAACACGCCATCTACAGCAACCACCCGCCGGCCCCCAGCCT
>JAUIAZ010000191.1 GCA_030427465.1 Gammaproteobacteria bacterium
AAGATCGAAAGCAAAACCCGGACAGCCCCAAACATCCGTCAGCGCTGCTGGCATGTGAGTGGTCTGAACAAACTCGATGCGCTGACCCGTTTGCTGGAAACCGAAACCACCGACGGCGTGATCGTATTCGTGCGTACCCGACTGGCCACCAGTGAACTCGCCGAAAAACTGGCTGCCCGCGGCTTTGCGGCAGAAGCCATCAGCGGGGAAATGGCCCAGGCCCACCGCGAGAAGATCGTGGAGCGCCTGCGCGGCGGCAGCCTCGACATCCTGATAGCCACAGACGTCGTCGGTCGTGGGCTGGATGTTGAGCGTATCAGTCACGTTATCAACTACGACATTCCCTACGATACCGAAGCCTACATTCACCGGATCGGGCGTACCGGCCGGGCAGGCCGCTCCGGGGAGGCCATTCTGTTTGTCGCGCCGCGCGAGCGACGCATGTTGCGCTCCATCGAAAAGGCTACCAAACAGCCGATAGAAGTGTTGTCGCTGCCCAGTGCTGCGGATGTCAACGAAAGTCGCCTCAGTCGCTTCAAGCAGAAGATTGCCGAAAAAGTTGAAGAGGGTGATGCGGAGATCGAGACCTACGAGCGCATTGTTGCTGAACTCGCAGGCGACTCCGAAGCGTCCCTGATGCGTATCGCAGCTTCACTGGCCGCCATGATTCAGGGCGGAGAGCCACTGCTGCTAAAGGATAAGCCCGTGCGTGAGCGCCCCTACCGGGATACTTCCGAAGGTGCTGAAGGTGCTCGTGACCGAGCACCCCGACGGGTCAGTCACAAAGCCTTGCCGGGTACAGAAGCCCTGCCCCTGAAGGATGCTCCGGACGTCGAGATGCAGCGCTACCTGATCCCTCTGGGTCATGCTCATGGTCTGAAGCCCACTCAAGTGGTCGGAGCCATCGCCAATGAAGCCGACCTGGACAGTCAGTACATCGGCCATATCGACATTCATGACCAGTTCACTACGGTTGATCTGCCTGCCGGCATGCCAGCTGAACTTTTGGCCGTGCTCAAGAAAGCTCGCCTGTGTGGCAAGCCTTCACAAATCCGCCCTTACCAGTCAGAGGCCGACTTGCCACCAGCTGGCGCCAGCAGTGATGATGACGGATCACGACCTCCCCGTCGTTCACCAAGAACTGGTGGCGATGACAGGAAACCCGGTAAAAAACCATTCCGCGGCAAAAGTAGCGGCGGCTATGGAAAGGAAGGCCGGTCGCCGAAAAGCGGCCCCAAAAGCGGCAAACCCGGCAAGCCGAGAAAGTCGAATGCTTCCGATGGCCCTTCCGGAAGCCCGAAACGGAACAAACCCGGCAAGAAGCGAAACGCATAAGCCGTTATACTAGACAGGACGCAGACGCTCCAAGCTGCGTCCTGGCTAATTTTTCTGGTTGAGGCGAGACAGTATTATGTTGAGAACACTGGGCGAGTTCATCGTCGAGAAACAAAAGGATTTTCCACACGCAAGAGGCGAACTCTCTGCTCTGCTCAGTGCAGTGCGCCTGGCAGCCAAAATCTGCCACCGCGAAATCAACAAGGCCGGTCTGGGCGACATCATGGGCGAAGCCGGTGAGATCAACGCCCAGGGCGAATCCCAGAAGAAACTGGACGTCTTTGCGAACGAACGCTTTAAGGCGGCTCTGGAAGCTCGGGGCGAAGTCTGCGGAATAGCCTCCGAGGAAGAGGATCACTTTGTTATCTTCGATAACGAACTGTCCCGCGATGGCTCCTATGTAGTGCTTATGGACCCGTTGGACGGCTCGTCCAATATTGACGTCAATGTATCCGTTGGCACCATTTTCTCCATCTACAAGCGGGTAACACCTGTCGGCAGCAGCGTGAGCATGGAGGATTTCCTGCAGCCTGGACGCAAGCAAGTCGCTGCAGGCTATGTCATCTATGGCTCATCGACCATGCTGGTTTACACCACCGGCAACGGGGTGCATGGTTTCACCTATGATCCCAGCCTGGGCTTGTTCTGCCTGTCTCATGAAAACATGAGAACCCCGGATGATGGCAACATCTACTCCATCAATGAAGGGAACTATCACAAGTTTCCCATGGGTGTGAAGAAGTACATCAAGTACTGCCAGGAACCGGATGCCAGCCCCAGACACCCCTACACTGCGCGCTACATCGGTTCACTGGTGTCAGACTTCCACCGCAACCTGATCAAGGGCGGTATTTATCTCTACCCACCGACAGCGAAGACGCCCAAGGGCAAACTGCGGCTACTTTATGAATGCAATCCGCTTGCCTTCATGATTGAGCAGGCAGGTGGTAAAGCCAGTGATGGCTCCCAGCCGGTGCTCGACATTCAGCCTGAGTCCCTGCATCAGCGCACGCCCTTCTATGTTGGATCGCCCAAGATGGTCGACAAAGTGGAAAACCTGATTCAGGAATTTAAGGAACAGGACTGAACTCAATGGCAGGCGATCTGATCGCCTGCCTCCTGCCACCCCGCACTTCAACTTGCGCCCCCCGCTTTATTGGCATATCTTTCCGGGCAGATTCCTTCCACTCCCTTTTTCTCTGAGTAGTTCGACATGCAGCCGTCTTTAAGACTCTGTCTCCTGATCCTTCTGTGCTTCAGCGGATCACTCGCACGGGCCGCTGAACTCGTGATTGCGGTTGCCAGAACCCCTCTGAGCCTGCCCTTGTTTGTGGCGGAAAACTCAGGATACTTCAAGAGCTTGCCCGTGACTATCAGCCTCAAGCCCTGTGTCAGTGGCGCACGCTGCATGGAAATGATGCTCGATGGAGATGCCGATATGGCAACGGCCTCTGATATGGTGGTCATGAACGCTTATCTGAGAGAAGCCCCATTTGCTGTGCTAACCACCTTCGCGTATGCCTCGGGCCTGGTTTCCATCATTGCCAGAAAAAACGCCGGTATACTGAAGACAGCTGACCTGAAAGGTAAGCGCGTGGGATACACGGAGGGTACCAGCAGCCATTTCTACCTCGAGTCCACTCTGGTTTATGCCGGATTGAAGCGAAGTGACCTTCTCACTCATAGCGCCCAGCCCAATATGTTGCAGCAACAGTTGCTGAGCGGTGAACTGGATGCCATTTCCGTCTGGACTCCCTGGAACGGAGAGACCAGAACTGCCCTGGGTGAGGACGCGGTAGAGCTGGAGATGCCGGAAGGCTATGTGCAGACCTTCAACCTGGTCAAACCCCGGCGCCTGTCAGAGAGCCAGACAGCCACGCTGCCCTTGTTCCTGGCTGCGATAGAGAAAGCCTCTGCGGACATACAGAACAATGCCGCCCTCGCAGAGTCAACCATGCTGAAATCACTGGACCTGAAACCTGACTCAAGCCAGGTCAACTGGGAGAACTTCGATTTCGGGTTGAGGCTGGACTCCCGACTGGTTCACATACTGGAGAATCAGGCTCGCTGGAAACTGGTATCCAGCAATCGGTCTCTTGAAGAAATGCCGAACCTGTTTGACTTCATTGATGTGAAACCACTGAATCAGGTATTCCCTGACCGAGTGACGTTGGGACACTGATCAGCGCCTTCAAATTCCTCAGCCCGCTTTAACTGTTCTGAGGGTAAGCGAATGAAAAAGGTAGCTCCCTTGCCGGGCTTCCCTTCGGCCCGGATGCTACCCCCATGACGCTCAACCACCCGACGGCAAACAGCCAGACCGATACCGGTACCCGGATAATCCTGTCGCTGGTGCAGTCGCTGGAATGGCGTAAAAATCCGGTCACTGTGTTGCTGGTCAAAACCGATGCCGTTATCGGCGATGCTGATTTCATACCAGGGAAAGAGATCACCCTGATCACCTGGCGATATTTCCCGGGCATTTATCCGAATGACCGGCCGCAGGTCCGGCTGACGGAATTTCAGCGCATTCCCGATGAGGTTCTGCAATAACTGTCTGACTTGCCAGGCTGCGCATTCAAGCTCTGGCAGCTCTCCCACCAACACCTCACCCTCCACTTCCTCTAGCAGTACGGTCAGATCGTCCAGCACCTCGTTAACCAGCGCTTGCAGACTCACCACCTTCATGGGTGCATCTTTCGAGAACACGCGGGAATAGGTCAGCAAATCACTGATCAGCAGTGACATGCGCTCAGCCGCACTACACATGCGAGCCACATAGTCAGCCCCCTGATCACCCAGACTATCCGCAAACTTCTTGTTCAGACGGTCACCAAAGGCCCGGATTTTTCGCAAGGGTTCCTGCAAGTCATGGGATGCCACAAACGCAAAATCCTGCAATTCACGATTACTCCGTGCAAGCTCCCTGTTGCTGAGCTCCAGTTCGTCCGAGTAGCGCTTGATGGTTTCTGTTCTCTCTTCAACCCGCTTCTCAAGATCCATATTCGTCGCCCTGAGCTTTGCGGCAATAGACTGATTCAGTCGTGCGTTACGTCCGACAAGCATATACACACTACCAATCAGCAAGAGACTGACACCCAGAGTGATGGCCGCCTGGAGAAGGGCTTTCTCACGACCTTTGCGAACCTCTACACGCCTCTGATTCAGCAGCCGGTCCTTGAGCGATACCATCTTACTGATCACTGTCTCAATATCTCGCAGATAGTGCAGGCTCTGTTCCCTAACGGCTATCTGGTCTGAAGGAAGGCTTCCGGATTGCTGGGTGTACTCGATAGCCTTTCTCATGGCCTCCAGATGCTGTTGGGTGAGTTGGTTTAGTTTGCTGAACTCTTCATACTGCTCCGGGATTTCGAAAGTTGTGTGGCTAAGTATTGGAAGCAGTGTCTGCAGAGACTGTACTGCCGCATAGTACCGACTCAGATACTCCTGATCCCGGGTGATCACAAAGCCCTGTTTGTTTGTTTCAGCACTCTGAACCGCAATATAGGTGTCCCTGATGGTGGCTTTGGTCTGCTGGGCATGCAGAAGGCTCTCTGCAGAACGGACAAAGTCCCGCAGGCTGCTCAAACCGTAAAGGCCGTTTACCGTCAGAAAAACCAGTGCAAGGATAAATGGCCACAACCACCCCTTACTCAATACACTGTCTTCCGGCTTGAAAGATTTGTCGGGCACATCAGGGTGCGCCGGGATTGCCGTGTTGGACATAGCCCCTCATTAAATTAACCGGCCAAGCGTGCCGGCAGCCAAAGAACCGACCCGAGTTTAGCCGCCTTCAGCAGATTAAAACAGAAAATAAATCCCCGGGGGAAACGTGGCATTGCAAAGGTTGACTATAGCCGGGCCCAGAGCCGGGAGCGTCTCAAGGCCGGTAGCCCGGTCAATACACTGGCTGCTCCTGCAGCCACTGCTCCGGCCAGAAAGGTCGCTCCGGCGCCGAAATCCGAAAACAACCAGCCCGCCCCCCAGGCCCCCAATGCTCCCCCCAGGCCGAAGCTGGCCGCACTGTACATTGCCTGCCCTTGGCCTGCGGAGCCGGCCCCGAAAACCCGGCGCACAAAATCAATTGAAGCCGCATGAACGACCCCGAAACTGAGTGCATGCAGGGCCTGCAACGGCAGCAGTATCCACAGAGAATCTGCCAGAAAGCCTATGCCCACCCAGCGCAGTGCGGTCGCCACCAGTGAAACCAACAGCAAACTTCTCAGTGAGTAGCGCTTCAGGAGATCGGACATGCGGGTAAAGAGGATAATTTCACAGAGCACCCCCAGACTCCAGAGCAACCCTATGGTCAGGCGTTCATAACCGAGACTCTCCAGATGTATGCTGAAGAAAGTGTAGTAAGGGCCAAAAGACAGCTGCAACAACATAACGATCACAAAGAATGGCCACACATCGGCCTGCCATACCCTGTCAAGGAAACGCCGGTCGTCGTTATGGTCTTTTCTGACGGGCTCTTCCGGGAGAAACAGGCTGTTCAGAAACAACAAAGCCAGGCAGGCCAGAAGCCAGGGCCCCAGCCAGGTAATTGAAATCAGGTCCAGCAATACACCCAGCACATTGACGGTAATGATAAACCCGACCGAACCCCAGAGCCTGACCCCAGCGTACCGTTGTGGTTCTGCTTTCAGGGCCGACAACGTCACCACTTCGGTCTGCGGCAGCACCGCATTCCAGAACGCACTGAAGGAGGCCAGCAATATGGCGTAAGTCCAGAAGCCACTGACACTCAGGAGTACGGCAAACAGACCGGCCGCGAACAGGCTGCCAAGCCGGATCAGTCTCAGGCGGTGGCCGTAATGATCAGCGACCCAACCCCAGAGGTTCGGCGCGACGATCTTGGTCAGCATCAGGATCGCCATCAGACTGCCTACCTCATAGGGGTCGAAACCCTTATGTTGCAGATACAGTGGAAAAAAGGGAGCAAGCCCCCCGATGAAGGCGAAATACAGAAAATAGAAAAGACTCAGCCGGCGATAACCGGCTATGACACCCACGGCGTCAGTCTTTGCGGCGGGCAATATCCGGCGTATCCACCCGTACATCAATGTTTTGTGCCCGGTGGCGCAACAGGTGATCCATCAGAACCAGGGCCATCATGGCCTCGGCAATCGGTGTCGCACGGATGCCTACACAGGGATCGTGCCGCCCCTTGGTTCGCATCTCAACCGGTTCACCGGCGGTGTTGATGCTCTCGCCAGGCAAATGCAGGCTGGAAGTGGGCTTCAGCGCCAGGTGCGCGACCATCTCCTGACCGGTACTGATGCCCCCCAGCACCCCGCCCGCATTGTTGGAAGAGAAACCGTCCGGGGTCAGCAGATCACGATGTTCAGTTCCCTTTTGCGAAACTGACTCAAAACCGGCGCCGATCTCCACGCCTTTCACAGCATTGATACTCATCAGGGCATGGGCCAGGTCGGCATCAATGCGGTC
>JAUIAZ010000192.1 GCA_030427465.1 Gammaproteobacteria bacterium
GGCAGAGCAGGGTCAGGATCGCGATGCCGTTCTGGCGGACCTGCTCCAGGTTGAAGCGCCTGCCGAGGAAGACATCAATCAGTTTTACCGCGCCAACCAGCAGCGAATCGGCCGTCCCCTGCATGAAGTGAAAGCGCTCATCAGCGATGCCCTGGTTCAGGAAAAGCAGAATGCCGTTCGCTCTGAACTGATCGGCTGGCTGGAAAAGGAAGGACGCCTGACCCTGGACAGGGAGGCTGGCGTCTCCGCTGCACCGGAAGCCCGTTTCGACCTCTCGGGCGCACCGGCGATTGGCAGTGCCGATCCCTTGGTGACAATCGTGGAGTTCGCTGACTATCGCTGCGGACACTGCAAACGTGCCTCAGCCACGCTCAAGAACATCATTGAAGCCCATGCGCAGGAAGTCCGCTGGGTCATGCTGGACTTCCCGGTTCTCGGTGGCCTTTCCCGTTCTCTGGCCGAAGCGGCCTATTGCGCCAATCAGCAGTCACGCTTCTGGGATTTCCACCATGCGGTGTTCGAACAGCAGGACTCCCTGAACGAGAGTAGTGCCGTGGATATCGCCCGGTCCCTGCCCCTGGACCCCGAAGCCTTCGAATCCTGTCTTGGTTCGGAAGCAGCCTCCGGCTTTGTGGCCCAAAGTGAAGCCCAGGGCCTGGACCTCGGCGTCCGTGGCACACCAGCCATCTTTATCAATGGCCGCAAGTACTCCGGCGGCAATCTTGAGGGCGACCTGCAGCGCGCCGTTCGCCAGGAGATCAATCGCCGCAACGCTGAGGGCGGCGCGGTGTCGGCCAATTCGGGCCAGTAAAGCCCGACATTGGCCTGTATAGCGATTAACCACTATAATGGCCCCCTGTTTCTGCTCGGAACCAGCCTATGACCAGGTCCAAAATGCCAGATCGCAAGAAGGTGGCAACCGCCAACCTTGACAGTATGCATCGGGTCTTTACCGTTCCGGAGGAACCTTCCTCCGCGCTGGCCCGCATAGACCAGCATATTTCAGAGAACCTGACAGGCTTTCTGCAGGATCACATCGTGGCCGTCGAGAAAGACTTGCAGGAAGTTGAGCAGGTGTTCTCCGAATCAGCCATTCCCGAGAATCCGGTTTTCGTCAGCGAACAGACAGAGTTTCTGTTGGATCAGCTGGTCGCTCACAGCGTACATACCGCTTCGCCCAGCTTTATCGGGCATATGACGTCGGCACTGCCCTACTTCATGGTTTCGCTCTCGAAGATCATGATCGCGCTCAACCAGAACCTGGTCAAAACCGAGACATCCAAGGCCTTTACGCCGCTGGAGCGCCAGGTACTGGGCATGTTGCACCGACTGGTCTATCAACAAGATGACCGCTTCTATGCCAAGTGGATGCACAACAGCAATGGCGCGCTTGGCAGCATGTGCTCCGGCGGAACGATTGCCAACATCACAGCCCTCTGGGTGGCGCGCAATCGCTCGTTGCCGGCAGAGGGTGCATTCAAGGGGGTTCATCAGTCCGGACTGCATCGAGCCCTCAAACACCATGGCTATGATGATGTGACCGTTCTGGTTTCCAAGCGCGGACATTACTCGCTGAGCAAGGCGGCGGACCTGCTCGGTATTGGCCGTGACAGCATAAAGGCCATCCCCACCGATAATGACAACCGTATCCGTGTGGATGCGCTTGAGAAAGCCTGTGAAGATGCCCGTCACAACAACACCCTGATCATGGCAATCGTTGGCATTGCCGGCACCACAGAAACCGGCAACGTTGATCCGCTGGAACAGGTTGCAAACATCGCTGAGCGCTACGGTGCCTATTTCCATGTAGATGCGGCCTGGGGTGGTCCTACCCTGTTTTCGCACAAACACCGGAATCTGCTGAAGGGCATTGAAAGGGCAGACTCCGTAACCATAGACGCACACAAACAATTGTACGTACCCATGGGAACGGGACTTGTGGTATTCAAGGACCCTGAAGTTGCCAACGCCATTGAGCATCATGCCCAGTACATCATCCGCAAAGGCTCGCGAGACCTGGGCAGCAAGACGCTTGAAGGGTCGCGGCCAGGTATGGCCATGCTGATTCACTCCGGGCTCAAGATCATCGGACGTTCCGGTTATGAAATGCTGATCGACCTGGGAATCGAAAAGGCCCGCAAGTTTGCAGCCATGATCGATGCCGAGCAGGATTTTGAACTGATTTCACGCCCTGAACTGAACATACTGACCTATCGCTATGCGCCCCGTGTGGTTCAGGACGCTCTGCCGCTGATGGCTGAACCAGAACGCAAAGAGGCCAACCGGCTTCTGTCACGCCTGACCAAGTCCATCCAGAAAGCCCAGAGGAACCGGGGCAAGGCTTTTGTTTCCAGGACCCGGCTTAACCCGTATCTGCATCACGGACAGGACTGCATCGTATTCCGGGTAGTTCTCGCCAACCCGCTTACCACGGAAGAGATTCTTCGCGACATTCTGGAGGAGCAGAAGAAGATTGCACTGGAAGACTTTCTGGATGAATACCACCAGAGCCTCTATGCCCTTCTGCCCGAAGCCCCCAAGAGCGCAGTCAACTAGACTGGTCTTCGGGTTTCAGCCAGTCTGACAGTTGCGGGCGAACCGTCTCCGGTATCGGCGCCGGCCGCCCCTGCTTATAATCGAAGTGAATCATCACCGCCTTGCCCCGCGCGCCACAGGCCCCGCACTGCCAGGCTTCCTGCGTGATCTCCATGGAGGAACTGCCGATCCGGCTCAGCCAGGTACGGATTTCGACCGGATCACCAAACTCAAGCTGCGCCAGAAAATCTACTTCGATTCGGGCGATGATCAGGTTCCAGTCGCGTGGTTTCATGCTCGGCACGAATACCCGGAACAGGGGCTCCCGTGCCTGCTCAAACCAGACAGGCAATGTGGTGTTATTGATATGCCCCAGCGCGTCTGTTTCGCAAAACCGGGGCTCAACATTCAGAGTAAACATCTCACCTATTTTCTGATCTGACTCTCAGGCGCTTTCCGCTTCCTCGGTATCGCCCCCGAAATAGGTCCGATACAGGGCATCATGAATGCTGGCGAACCCGACCTGAATCTCATCGATGAAAGCCTGCAGGCGACCGGCTTTTAGTTTCTCCACATCGACATTGGTCAGGTGTTCACGCAGATCCGCAATACTCTCCAGAATGGGCCCGGAGTTCGGCACCCCACCCACGCTGTTTTCTACTGTATTGACGCAGTGGGCAATAGCGCGTGGGAACTCCTTTGAGTAGATAAGAAACTGCAGCACATCCTGGCGCCGGATACGCACCTGCATCTCACGCCGGTACATCTGGTAACCGGTCAGTGATTTCAGTACGCTCATCCACTGCAGGTTATCGAAGGTCGTGGTCTGCGATACTTCTTCAGGCAGCAGGTTGGCAGAACGGGTATCGATAATCCGGCTGGTCATATCGGCGCGTTCCAGATTACGGCCGATCTTGAGAAAGGTATAACCCACATCATGATTCATGGTACCGGCAAGAATCCCGGTGATGACCTGGCACTGGCTGATAATCTCTTGCAGGAAGGGGTAACGACCGCGCTTGCTCAGGGCCATCGAGGTGTTTTCCCGTGCGTAGTGGTAGGTCGTATTAATGGTTTCCCAGACCTCTCGCGGTATGACATCACGGATGGTCCGGGCGTTCTCCCGGGCATAGGAAAGACTGCTCAGAATCGAGGTTGGTGAACTGCTGTTGGTGATCAGGAAACGCAACACAGAACGCTCCTCATAATCACCCTGATAACTTTCATCGGCCCCGGTAATTGCAATCAACTGCCCCCAGATAGGCGACACACCCCGTGGCAGATCCAGCGCCAGATTTGCATTCACGTTCACCAGACGCGCCAGATCCTCGGTACGTTCCAGATAACGGGCCATCCAGTAAATATTGCCAGCTACTCTTGATAGCATCTCAAGCCTCCTCGTCCACAATCCAGGTGTCTTTACTTCCGCCACCCTGAGATGAATTGACCACCAGTGACCCCTTGCGCAGGGCGACCCGGGTCAGCCCGCCCATGGTCACATCACAACGCGACCCACTGAGAATGAAGGGGCGCATATCCACATGACGGGGTTCAGCATGACCATCCACCATGGTAGGCACGGTACTCAGATTCAGGGTCGGCTGAGCAATATAATTCCTGGGATCTGCCTTGATCAGTTTGGCAAACTGGTCACGCTCCTTCTTGGTGGATTTCGGTCCCACCAGCATGCCATAGCCACCCGACTCGTTGGCCGGCTTGACCACCAGCTCGTCCAGATGACCCAAGACGTACTCCAGCTCTTCATCGTGCATGCAGAGATAGGTAGGCACGTTAGGCAGAATGACTTTCTCATTCAGATAGTACTCAATCATTTTCGGCACAAAGGCATACACGACCTTGTCATCTGCCACGCCGGCTCCGGGTGCATTGGCCAGCGCCACCTTGCCTTTCAGCCAGGCCCGCATCAGCCCTTTGGCTCCGAGCACGGAATCCGGCTGGAACACTTCCGGATCCAGGAACATGTCATCAATGCGCCGGTAGATCACATCGACCCGCTCCAGGCCCCCAATGGTTTTCATGTAGACACAGTCATCGTCATCGACCACCAGATCCGAGCCTTCCACGAGCTCACATCCCATCTGTTGGGCGAGATAGGCGTGCTCGAAATAGGCGGAGTTGTAGATGCCCGGCGTCAGGACCACGACCTGCGGCAAGCTCACGTCTCTGGGGGACAATTCACAGAGCATGTCAAAGAGCTGCGATGGGTAATCGTCAACCGGCATGATGGCATAGTCACCAAACAGATCGGCAAAAACCCGTTTCATGACCTGGCGGTTTTCGAGCAGATAGGAAACCCCGGAGGGCACTCGCAGGTTGTCCTCCAACACATAGATCTGACCGTCACTGTGGCGCACCAGATCCGAACCGCAGATGTGGGCCCACACACCAAACTTGGGCTTCATACCCACACAGTGGGGACGGAAGTTTTTCGACTTCTTGAGGACGTCTGCCGGGAAAATGCCATCCTTCACGATCTGCTGATCGGCATAGATGTCACTGATGAAATGATTCAGCGCCTTGACCCGCTGTTTGAGCCCGGCCTCGACAACGGTCCATTCTTTCTTGCTGATCACACGCGGAATAATATCGAAAGGCCACTGACGGTCGATGGACCCCCCTTCCTGATTGTACACCGTGAAGGAGATTCCCATTTCCTGGATGGCCGCATCGGCGGTTGCCTTGAGCGCTTCCAACTCTTCGTCGGCAAACTTCGACAACTGCCTGGCCAGCGTCCTTGCCACTGGCCGGGGCCTCCCCTTGGGGGTAATCAATTCATCGTACAGTTCCGGGTAAACATAGTCTTTCCAACTGATCCCCACGTTATTATTCCTCCTCAACCAGGGGTTGTACGGTCACGGACACTTCCGGACTGTCCGTTCCTCCGCCGTATGAAACCCCTTTCACCGGCGGTACATCGAAGTAGTCTCTTCCTCGCGCTACTTCAACATGCTCATTATTGACCCAAAGATTATTGGTGGGATCGAGAAACAGCCACTCGCAGCTCGCATCCAGCACACCAAACCAGGCATGCGATGCGTCGGCGCCAAGCCGCTTCTTCTCTCCCTTGGGCGGATGTGTCAGCAGATAGCCGCTGACATAACAGGCACTCAGCCCAAGGCCCCTCAACATGGCCAGGCTCAGATGGGCGAAGTCCTGGCAGACACCTTCACGGGTCCGCCAGAGTTCGGCCAGCGGAGTATCAATGGTGGTGGCGCCACTCTTGTAACGAAAATCCTTGTATAGACGCTGACAGAGGTCTCTGGTCGCCTCCTGCAATTCGCGCCCGGGAGAGAAACTGATGCGGGCATAGTCCAGCATTTCCTGGCTTGCCTGAGTCGCCAGGGTCGGGAAGGCAAAATGGCTGGCGAGCGTTCGCTGGCATTCAGGCGACATCGAACCGAAACACGCTTCTTCCCAGGGGTGACGCCCGAGGCTTTCATAGCTGCGACTGTTCAGGGTAACGATGGAGTGGCTGCGAATACGGAACTCTCGATGCGGACTGTGCAACTCAAAGTAGGTCACGGTGTTGCCATAGGCGTCCTGGTGTTCACTGACGAAAGTCGGCTTGGGCTCCATGCGCAGGCGGAACCGGTCACAGCGCTGATGACTGTTTTCGAGCGGGCGCAACCACGCCACGTTGTATCCGAGCGAGGCAGGCTGGGAAAAATCGTAAACCGTATCGTGCTGGATCTGCAGCACCACCGGCTTAGCGCAGTCGGGAGACCGGCTGGGCGTGTTTGAAGTACTGGTTTTCAAGGGCTAATCCCAAATGAAACAGTTTGCTCTGTATGTCGAGCAGGAATGGGGCCAATTCACTTTGCGTCTTTTCTGCCGTGGCCCATTCGGCCGGGTCTGCCAGTGTGACTGCTGTCTGGATCGCCAGAAACTGCTTCTGCAGTGCAGACAGGGCATCGCCTTCCTGAGCATTCAGCCGGTTCAGTAAAGGTTCAATGCGGATGAGGGCATACTGCAGAGAGCGGGGGTTACCTCGATCCAGTAACAGGTGCTGCCAGACTTTGTAATAAGCGTAATTCATGCCATAACCGCGACGGTGGCTGTACAGGCAATCATGTGACTCCAGCAGCATTTCGCGCAGGGCGGCCTCTTTGTCATGCTCCAGCTCCGGAATCACATTCAGTACGGCACCGAGTATATTGATGGCCCGTTCGATGCGGCGCCCGAGCATCAGCCACAGTCCGCCCTGATCCCGTGCCATG
>JAUIAZ010000193.1 GCA_030427465.1 Gammaproteobacteria bacterium
CATGGACAGACCTCTGAAGGTCTCCAGGGCTTTCTGGCGGATGACCTGGAGCCACTCCGGTTCGTGCTGGTGGAAATCAGGCGCGCGGCCGGCCAGCTCATCCTGAAGCCCCTGGTACGGGTTTGGGATCGGCGCATTCATAAGCTTCAGGACTCCTGATCCGCCGCAACGTCTTCATCGATGTTCAGCCAGCCGTAGCCTTTTTCCTCGAGTTCCAGGGCGAGTTCACGTCCACCGGACTTCACGATTCGACCGTTCGCCAGAACATGCACATAGTCGGGTACGATATGATTCAGCAGACGCTGATAATGCGTCACCAGCAAAACGGAACGTTCCGGACTGCGCAGGGCGTTCACGCCATTGGCTACCACTTGCAAAGCGTCGATGTCGAGGCCGGAATCGGTTTCATCCAGCAAGGCCAGGCGCGGTTCCAGCATAAGCATCTGCATGATCTCGTTGCGTTTTTTCTCGCCACCCGAAAAACCTTCGTTGACACCCCGCTTGAGAAACTCAGGGTCCAGGTTGACCATGCCGATCTTCTGCCGGGCCAGCTTGAGGAAGCTGCCGGCGTCCATTTCTTCTTCGCCCCGGTGCTTGCGGATACTGTTCAGGGCCGTGCGCAGGAACTGGATGTTGCTGACTCCCGGGATCTCAACCGGGTACTGGAAAGCCAGGAACACCCCTTCGCGGGCACGTTCCTCTGGTTCCAGTTCGAGCAGGTCTGAGCCTCCGAATTCGATAGAACCTGACGTGACTTCGTAGCCTTCACGACCGGCCAGAACGTGGGTCAGGGTGCTTTTTCCGGAGCCGTTAGGGCCCATGATCGCGTGCACTTCACCTGGCTTCACATCCAGAGTCAGACCTTTCAGAATTTCCTTGCCTTCAACCTGGGCATAAAGATTTTTGATGCTCAACATGTTTTCTGTTCCTGATTTATCCGACGGATCCTTCGAGACTCACTTCGAGCAGTTTGCCGGCTTCAACCGCAAACTCCATGGGAAGCTCCTTGAAGACTTCCTTGCAGAAGCCGTTCACGATCATACTAACCGCCCGTTCCGGGTCGATGCCACGTTGCTGGCAGAGGAACAGCTGATCCTCACTCACTTTGGAAGTGGTTGCCTCGTGCTCGATGACCGCCGAGTTATTCTTGCTCTCGATGTAGGGAAAAGTATGGGCGCCGCACTGGCTCCCGATCAGCAGAGAGTCGCACTGGGTAAAGTTGCGTGCCCCTTCGGCTTTGGGCCCAACCCGGACCAGGCCGCGATAGCTGCTGTCGCTGCGACCGGCAGATATGCCCTTGGCGATGATGGTGCTGCGGGTGTTCTTGCCCAGATGAATCATCTTGGTCCCGGTATCTGCCTGCTGACGGTTATTGGTCAGGGCCACCGAGTAGAATTCACCCACGCTGTTATCGCCGCGCAGAATCACACTGGGGTATTTCCAGGTAATGGCTGAGCCGGTTTCAACCTGAGTCCAGGAAATCTTTGAACCGGCACCGGCGCACAAGCCACGCTTGGTCACAAAGTTGTAAATACCGCCCCGGCCTTCCTCATCACCGGGATACCAGTTCTGCACGGTGGAATACTTGATCTCTGCGCCTTCCAGAGCGACCAGTTCGACCACCGCTGCGTGCAGCTGGTTTTCATCGCGCATCGGAGCGGTACACCCCTCGAGATAACTCACATAGCTTCCCTCATCGGCGATGATCAGGGTCCGCTCGAACTGCCCGGTATTCAGGGCGTTGATGCGGAAATAGGTGGATAGCTCCATCGGGCAGCGCACGCCCTTGGGGATGTACACGAAGGATCCGTCACTGAATACCGCAGAGTTCAGTCCCGCAAAGAAGTTGTCCTTTACCGGAACCACAGAACCCAGATACTTCTGCACCAGTTCCGGGTGGCTCTGGATGGCTTCGGAAATCGGACAGAAAACCACGCCGGCCTCTGACAGTTTCTCCTTGAAAGTGGTCGCCACCGAGACGCTGTCGAAAACCGCATCGACCGCTACCCCGGCCAGCGCCGCTCTTTCATGCAGCGGGATGCCCAGCTTCTCGTAGGTGCGCAGCAGCTCGGGGTCGACCTCATCCAGACTCTTGGGGCCATCTTTCTGGGATTTCGGGGCGGAATAATAGCTGATCGCGTTGTAGTCAATCTTCGGATAATTGACATGCGCCCATTCGGGCTCCTGCATCTCCAGCCATTGGCGATAGGCGTTCAGACGCCATTCCAGCATGAACTCAGGCTCATTTTTCTTGCGTGAAATAAACCGGATAACTTCTTCATTCAGTCCAGGCGGAAGACTGTCCGATTCGATATCGGTCACGAAGCCTGCTTCGTAATGTCGCTTGATGTACTGGTTGACCTCTGCGTTGGTCTCACTCATTGCAGCTCACCTGTTATCCGGTCCGTTTGGCGCGTAGCTTAAAGTCTTGGTATGGACAAATCAATACCAAATTGGTAATCAATAGGTTTTACGGATACAATCCCGACTCCGATTTCAGGAATGCAGTTATGTTGCGTTTAGCCAAATTAGCAGATTATGGCCTGGTCATCGCCTCGGCTCTGGTGAACCTTCAGGAGAGCCGGGTGAAACTGGAGCGGGTGGCCGAAACCACGGGCCTGCCGGTGCCTACCGTACGCAAGGTCATGAAGCTGCTGGTTGATGGCGGCGTGGTCAAGTCTGAGCGTGGGGTTCACGGAGGCTACCGCCTGGCTGCACCGCCCCAGCAGATTTCGGTCGCCCAGGTTGTGCAGGCGGTTGAAGGGGGCGTCGCCCTGACGGACTGCTGTCGTACCGACGCAGCCTGTGATGTGTCTTCTACCTGTCTGGTACAAAGCAACTGGAGTGTGATAAATGGCACTGTGCAGACGCTATTCCAGCGTGTTTCCCTGTTAGACATGACCCGGCGGCTGACCCAGGATGACCTGGTTGGAAAACTCAGCCCATCGAGACTGGAACTGGTGGCAATCGACTCCTGATCTGCCCCGAAATTTGACCGTTTTGTCACAGTACCGGCCTTTTTGGCGGTTTTTTGTAATTTCTCTTGTAGTGACTCTTGACTTTTTTGATGATCGCGCCGATATGTTGTCCTGTCAGTAGCGAAGTGGTGGTTTTTGCCGGAGGCGGTAATGAGTCAGAGTGATTTTGCCAGCAGTAAGATGTTTTACGATACCAAGAACTTCCCCAGGGGAATCAGCCGTTCCGGACTGTTTTCACGTCGGGAAGTGGAAATACTCGAACGCCACGGTAGCGCCATGCAGGCACTCTACGATGGCTCCCGGAAGGCGGAAACAGCGGCTGAGAAGGACTTTCTGAAAGTGCTTGCCGGTGAAAAGGATGCCTCAACCGAGTTTGAGAAAACCTGGTTGAAGTACTTGAAGCACACCAGTCAGCGGCGGGTTTCCTACACGACCGGAATGGCCTTTGCGATGGCGGATTCTTCGGATTATTCCGATCTGGATACGGATTGACGGAAAGTAAGTATGCGCAGTTGCTGCCCGCTCACCGGGCAGTGCTGTTTGCAGAATTCAGTCGCGCCATAGAGCAGGGTGCCCGTTTTCCGGGTGTTTTTGATTCCCTGGCCGAACAGGTCCCGGCCTGCTTTCATGGACAGCTGCATGAACTGTCCGCCGGAATCTCCCGCAATCAGGATCAGCCCCTGCTGGCTCACCTGGAGAACAGTCCGCTGTTCCTTCCCTGGGAAAAACGCTTCCTTAAAATCGGTCTGGCGACCCTGCGCATTCAGGAGGTGGCAGCGCGTATCTGCGACTGCTATGTGCTGCTGGAGAACAGCGGCCGACGCATTGCGACGTTTAACGCCATCGGTGTTTTCCTGTTGCTTCTGCTGTTCGCTGGTGTCGGGTTGACTGCCGCCTTCTCGGAGCAGGATACAGGGTCTCTGGCCTGGATCACGGGGGGGATCTGCGTAGCCGGGCTCTTCTGCGTACCCTGGTGGTCGCGCTTCATACTGGGACAGTGGATGCAGGTGGACAGTAGCCTCTGGCGTCTGTTGACCTTGTTTCCGGTGGGTCGTTCCTGCGTAACGGTCAGGAGTCTGCATCAGTATCTGCTCAATCTGGGCTTGTGCGTACAATGTGGCTTTGATCTTGGCAGAACCACCCGTCTCAGTGCCCAGGCTGAACCGGTTGGCTGGTTGCGGCGACGATACCAGCGGATCGCCGAGGCCGTGGGGCGGGGTGAACCCTTGTCCCGCTCGGTGGCAGCTTCCGGGCTGCTGGCTCAGGCGGATATTCGCGAAATGCCGGCTCCCGATGAAGGCCGAAAAGAGCTCTGGAATCCGGGTGTCATCGATGCGGTCAGAGCCGCATACCAGCGCCAGCTTTCCCAGGCAGGCTGGGTGTTCATGAGTCTGACGGGGATGTTCTTAACGATGCTGGCGAGCATCCTGCTGGTGCCCGCCGCCTTGCTGTTACAGGCCTAGCGCCCCAGGCGCTTTTCAATCTCCATATACTGAAGAACGGAAGGCTCCGGGAACATGAGTTTGCCATCTTTTTCCACGCTGGGAAGCAGGCTTTCCCTGGCGTAGCGCTTAACGGTAACCTCGGGCTTGTCCAGCATTTTACAGACTTCATCCAGTGACAGCAGTTTATCCGACATGTTGCATCCTCCAGTCAAACACTTTCAAAGTATAGACAGCATCGGGCGGCTTGCAGGTTATCTTATGTGTGGGCTCAATAGGGCAGGTCGAGAGGAAAGGGAACACGCAGCTGATTACCGGCACCCGCCGGTTGACCAACCATCTCATCGTAGGCCGATTCGTGGACCAACCAGGCCTCCCGGAAGGGATAGCTGCCGAGCACTTCCTTGATATTCATCAGATTTTCAAAGCGATGTACTGATTTCCCGTCGAGGCTGTAAAGCAGGCGGGTATCGTGGTGAGCGAACTCGAGCGTATAGATAAAGTATCCATGGGAGCGCACCGTCGCCACTACATTTGCCGGCAGCTTTGCCAGCTCGCTGAACTTGATATACATGGGAAGTCTCCAGGCCCGGGAAGACGGACGTATGGGATGTTTTACGCTGCGCCTGTCCATTCAGACCTGTTGTCGGGCAACAGGACAGCAGGCCTCTGCTAAACTTGGGAATGAGCCTTCCAATGGGGATACCGGTGCCGCTGAACGATAGTTCGACCTACTCGCGTCTGACGCCCGATTACACACGTAACGAATACATTCTGCGTCTGATTGCCTGCTCCATCGTTCTGGCCCTGCACCTGGCTGTCCTGGATTTCAGTGGCCCCTGGTTTGTCTGGGTTCTGCTGATCTTTCATTGCCTGATTTATCCCCATCTGACCTATTTCATCGCCAGGCGGTTCAAACCCGGCGCCAATTTTGTGCTGATCGATTTTTTCTGGTACGGCTTCATGGTCGCTGTCTGGGGCTTCAACCCGTTTCTTACCACGGCCTTTATCAGCGGCATCGTCATGACGGGGCTGGCCGCCGGTGGTTTCAGCCTGATCTGGAAGGGGCTTGGTTGCCTGCTGTCTGGCATGGGGGTGGCGATCCTTCTGAACGGTGCCTATTTCCGCGAAAACATCGAACTCATGGCAGCGATCATCGCCGGGGCAGGGCTTCTGGCCTATTCCACGGCCCTGGGTTTTTCGGTTTACATGGTCAGCGCTTCTCTCGCCAGTGCCAAAAGCCGGATGGGTTGGCAGAAAGACCGCATGCGCGACATTGCGGAAGTATCCAAGGCAGTGAACAGCCACCTGGATCTGGATGAAGTGATGGGCTACGTGATCGAGTCACTGGACCGCATGTATCCGCTGGAGCAGATTTTCCTCAGCCTGCTGAGTCCGGATGAGAGCCGGGTAGTCATTATCAGGACTTATGGAGACTACCTCACGGCAGACCAGAAGCGTGCTGTTGAAGGCTATATGATCGAACGCCGTGAGAACCCTGCCAGCATCTTCGTCAAAGCCTGCGACCGGCTGAGCCCGATCTATCTGCCCAAGGTAGACAGGCCGACACAGCCTGAAGCGGCCGTGGATCAGTTGCTGTATGACGTCAAGGCGCCCCGCTCAATGGCACTGTTTCCGCTGGTGGTGGAGGGGCGTGCGATTGGTAGCCTGGGCTTTCTCAATTATCAGGAGACCCTGCAGTTGCAGTCTGCGGATATGGACAACATTGCAGAGTTTCTGCTGCATGTTGCCACGGCGATCCGCAACAGCGAACTGTTTGTCGAGCTGGAACAGGCTCGCAATGAAGCCGAAGAGGCGCGTGCCGAGGCTGAGGCCTCTGAGGAGGCCAAGAGCCAGTTTCTGGCCAATATGAGCCATGAGATCCGCACACCCATGACGGCGATTCTGGGGTACGCGGAGGCGCTGACGGATCCGGCGCTGGATGAGGTTGAGAAACAGCGTTTCGCGCGGACGATTGTCCGCAGCGGGCACCATTTGCTGAATATCATCAACGACATTCTGGATCTGTCGAAGATACAGTCCGGTAAGCTGACGGCCGAGCGTGTGGATGTGGACCTGGCAGCCTTGCTGGAAGAACTCAACTCTAATCTGGGCGGGCTCGCACAGGAAAAAGGGGTCGACTTCCGGCTGGCATGTGAATACCCTCTGCCGGCTCAGGTTTTCTCCGACCCGACCCGTTTGCGACAGATTTTGCTGAATCTGGGCGTAAACGCCATCAAGTTTACCGGGGAGGGACAAGTCAGTCTGAGAGTACGCTATCTCTCCTCGCCGACGTCGACGCTGGTTTTCGACATGAG
>JAUIAZ010000194.1 GCA_030427465.1 Gammaproteobacteria bacterium
CATTTTTGCCCAGGTATCCCTGAGCGTCACCGTCCGGTTGTACACCCTCTGCCCCTGTGCGGCGGCGACCGGGTCGCGGAAAAAGTAGCCCTCACGTTCAAACTGGCAGGGAAGGTCTGAGCCAAAATCGGCAAGGCCGGGTTCGCCCTTGGCCTGCCGGATAATTACCAGGGAATCCGGGTTCAGATGGCTCATGAACTCTTCCTCCTTATTGCCATCGGGCTGTGGATGGCCAAACAGACGATCGTAAAGGCGCACCTCCAGATCAACTGCCTGTGCTGCGGAAACCCAATGAATGACCCCCTTCACTTTTCGGCCTTCCGGGTCTCTACCCAGAGTGTCTGCATCATAGGAGCAGCGAAGTTCGACAATTTCTCCGGCCTCATCCTTGATCACTTCATCGCAGCGAATCACATACGCATTCCGCAAACGGACCTCTTTCCCCAGTACCAGGCGCTTGAAATGCTTGTTGGCGCTCTCGCGGAAGTCTTCCCGGTCAATGTATATCTCTCCCGAGAAAGGCAGCTTCCTGTTACCCATTTCCGGACGCTGTGGATGCACAGGTGCTTCGACTTCTTCCACGGTATCCGCTGCATAGTTGGTGATGACCACTTTCAGGGGATTCAGTACACACATTGCCCTCGGGGCATTTTCATTCAGGTCCTCGCGTATCGCGAACTCGAGCATGGCCACGTCAACCAGCCCTTCACTACGAGTCACGCCGATCGCCTGGCAAAAACTGCGGATGGAGCCCGGCGTATAACCACGGCGCCTCAGCCCGGCCAGTGTTGGCATACGGGGGTCATCCCAGCCTTCCACAACCCCTTCATCCACGAGTTGCTTCAGTTTGCGCTTGCTGGTCACTGTGTAATTCAGGTTCAACCGCGAAAATTCGATCTGCCGCGGCTGACAGGGCACGTCAACATTCTGCACTACCCAGTCATACAAGGGGCGATGGTCCTCAAACTCGAGTGTGCAAAGGCTATGCGTCACACCTTCCAGCGCATCAGAAATGGGATGCGTGAAGTCATACATCGGGTAAACGCACCAGGTATCGCCGGTCTGGTGATGCGTAGCGTGGCGGATGCGATAAAGGATCGGATCCCGCAGGTTCATGTTCGGGGAAGCCATATCAATCCTGGCCCGCAGAACATGAGCGCCTTCCGGAAACTCGCCCTGGCGCATCTTGTCGAACAACTCCAGATTCTCTGCAACCGAACGCTCACGATACGGACTATCCGTACCCGGTGATTTCAACGTGCCGCGGGTTGCCGTCATTTCTTCAGGGCTTAGACTGCAAACATAGGCCTTACCCGCCTGAATGAGACCACAGGCCAGATCATACAGAGCCTGGAAGTAACCCGAGGCATAGCGGATGTCTCCCGCCCATTCATATCCAAGCCAGCGAACATCTGCCGTAATGGCATCAATATATTCCTGGCTTTCCTTTTCCGGATTGGTGTCGTCAAAACGAAGGTTACAGAAGGCAGGTTCGTAGCGCTGGGCCAGACCAAAGTTCAGGCAAATCGATTTCGCATGCCCGATGTGCAAAAACCCGTTGGGCTCTGGCGGGAAGCGGGTCACGATGGCTTCGCCCGGGTGCTGCTGGCGATACTCGTCGATGATCTGGGTGATAAAGTTTGCGCGGGAATCTTCGTTGGTTTGCATGAGATTAGCTGTATTTCCTCCGGGTGCCACGTCTCGACAGACGGGAATTAGCCGGAAATTATACGGGAACTGCAACGCCAAATCCCAGCCCCGACGGGAATTCACTTGGCCCTCTTAGAGTGGAGGCGCTAGAATCAGGGTTTTTAACGACAGGAATAAGCAGACACATGATCCGCCTGACCACCACCCACGGAGACATCGTCATTGAACTGAATCACGAACAGGCTCCGGAATCCGCCAAAAATTTTGAGCAGTATGTGAAAGATGGCTTCTACGACGGCACCCTGTTCCACCGGGTCATTCCCAACTTCATGATTCAGGGCGGTGGCCTGCAACCGGGAATGTCACCAAAAACCACGCGGGAACCCATTAAGAATGAAGCCAACAACGGTCTCAGCAACATGACCGGTACGGTGGCGATGGCCCGCACCATGGACCCGCATTCCGCGACTGCCCAGTTCTTCATTAATGTAGCTGACAACGGTTTCCTGGATTTTACGGCAGAAACCCGTGAAGGCTGGGGATACGCAGTGTTCGGCAAAGTGGTGGAAGGCATGGATGTGGTCAACAAGATCAAGGATCTGCCGACCACTGTCAGAGGCATGCACCAGGACGTTCCTGAAGAAGACATCCTGATCACCAAAGCGGTCATTGAGGACTGATTTGAAGACACTTTTCATATCTGACCTGCATCTGGAAGTCGAGAAACCGGCACTCAGCAAGGCATTTTTCGACTTCCTCGGACACCAGGCCCGAGAGACAGAAGCCCTGTATATTCTCGGGGATTTCTTTGAAGTCTGGGTCGGGGATGATGAAAACCTGCCACTACATCAGGAAGTGGCCCGCGCACTGACCAAGCTGTCCGACTCGGGCACATCAGTCCACCTGATGGTGGGTAATCGCGACTTTCTGATGGGAGAACGTTACGCGAACGCCTGTGGTGCCACCCTGCTGCCGGAATCACTGGTCATTGATCTATACGGACAGCCAGCGCTGATACTGCACGGCGACAGCCTGTGCACGGATGATCTTGAGTATCAGAAGTTCCGCCAGATGACCCGTAACCCCGCCTGGCAGCAACAGGTACTCTCACAACCACTGGCTCAGAGACAGCAGACCGCCCGTCAGTTACGTGAGATCAGCCGCATGCGCAACCAGGGAAAGCCGGAAGTCATCATGGATGTGAATGAAGAGGCCGTACGAAACGCATTTCAGGAAAACGATGTCACCCTGATGATCCATGGCCATACCCACCGCCCTGCTGTTCACTCGCATGAACTGGCGGACGACCTCAGTGCAGAGCGCATTGTGCTGGGTGACTGGGGCCAACATACGCATTATCTGTGTGTGACGCCCGAAAAGCGTGACCTGATCCGGCTGGACTTCGACTGAAGTCAGCCGGCCGGTCTGCCGCTGTGAAATCGGAATTCGCTGTCTGGTGAGTCGATCAGTTCTGCCTCTACGCCTCGGAACAAAGCGACACGATCCTCTATCGGCTTATCGCTCAGTGTCTGGGCCAGTCGCAGGTAGTGGCGAAAATGGCGGCTCTCGGAAGCCAGAAGGCCCTGATAGAACTTGGCCAACTCATCATCCAGCCAGGGGATCAGGACGGCAAACCTTTCGCAGGACCGGGCTTCGATAAAGGCACCGACAATGAGCAGATCAACGAGCCGCTCCGGGTCCTTGCCACGGGCCCTTTTGCGCAGGCCAGCCGCATAGCGGGCCGCGGTCTGGTGCTGGAAAGCGATGCCACGCCGCTTCATAATGGACAGAACCTGCTCAAAATGCCGGAGTTCTTCACGGGCCAGACGAGACATGCGAAACAGCAGATCGTTATGCTCAGGGTAACGGAAGATCAGGTGCATGGCCGTAGAAGCCGCCTTGTGCTCGCACTGGGCGTGATCGATCAAGAGGATTTCCAGATTATCGACAGCCTGCTGGCACCAGGCTTCTGAGGTCGCACATCCCAGAAAATCTGTGATTTCCCTGGGCACCATTGTGGGGACTTCTGTAGGCGCATTTTCTGGCGCTTTGCCATGCGTCGGGGCCTTTTGCTCCATGACTCCTGGACCTGTTCTACACTGAATGCGGGCGGATTATACCAGTTTCTTAACTTTACGCGGGTATTCGCGTAAAATACGTCGCTCTTGAATTGACGGCTCAGGCAGAGCCCGCAAGCCACCACTTGCGCAAACCACTGTTTTTACAAAGAACAGTCCGATCCAACCATGAGGGTAATATCGTGTTAGAAGCCTATCGTAAACATGTTGCCGAGCGCGCCGAACAGGGCGTTCCTCCCAAGCCGCTAAATGCTGAACAGGTCGCTGGCCTGGTTGAGTTGTTGAAGGCTCCCCCTGCGGGCGAAGAGGCATTCCTGATGGACCTGCTGGAAAACCGGGTACCACCAGGTGTTGACGAAGCAGCCTATGTGAAAGCCGGTTTCCTGACCGCGATAGCCAAAGGTGATGCAAGCAGTCCGCTGGTTGATGACAAAAAAGCTGTCAGCCTGCTGGGTGGCATGCTCGGTGGTTACAACATCGCCACGCTGGTTGAGCTTCTGGAGTCAGACAGCCTCGGAGAACTGGCAGCGGAACAGCTCAAGGGCACCCTGCTGATGTTCGATGCCTTCCACGATGTGGCCGAACTGGCCAAGAATGGCAACGCCAATGCCAAAGCCGTTATGGATTCCTGGGCCGAAGCAGAATGGTTCACCCGTCGCAACAAAGTCCCGGAAAGCATCAAAGTCATGGTCTTCAAAGTCACCGGCGAGACCAACACAGACGACCTGTCTCCTGCTCCAGATGCCTGGAGCCGCCCTGACATTCCCCTGCACGCCCGCGCCATGTACAAGATGAAGCGTGAAGGCCTGAACCCGGATGCACCAGGCGAAACTGGCCCCATGAAGCAGATCGAGGAGATGCTTGCCAAAGACGTTAAAGTTGCCTTCGTGGGTGACGTTGTTGGTACCGGCTCCTCGCGCAAGTCTGCCACCAACTCGGTGCTTTGGTTCTTCGGTGAAGACATCCCGGGGGTTCCGAACAAGCGCTCCGGTGGTATCTGCATCGGTGGCAAGGTCGCTCCCATCTTCTTCAACACCATGGAAGACGCCGGCGCCCTGGTATTCGAGGCCCCTGTTGACGAACTGAACATGGGTGACGTGATTGAGGTCCGGCCTTATGACGGCAAGATCCTGTCTGAATCCGGTGAAACCCTGTCCGAGTTCGAACTGAAATCTGATGTCCTGCTCGACGAAGTACAGGCGGGCGGACGGATTAACCTCATCATTGGCCGCGGTCTGACTGACCGCGCGCGTGAAGCACTCGGTCTGGAGCCTTCGAAGGTGTTCCGTCGTCCGGTTGCACCCAACGACAGTGGCAAGGGCTTCACCCTGGCACAGAAAATGGTTGGCAAGGCCTGTGGTGTTGAGGGCGTGCGCCCTGGCACTTACTGCGAGCCAAAGATGACCACTGTAGGCTCACAGGATACCACTGGTCCGATGACCCGTGACGAGCTGAAGGATCTGGCCTGCCTTGGCTTCTCGACTGACCTGGTCATGCAGTCCTTCTGTCACACGGCCGCCTATCCAAAGCCCGTTGACGTTGAAATGCAGCACACCATGCCAGACTTCATCATGAACCGCGGCGGTGTTTCTCTACGTCCTGGTGACGGCATTATCCACAGCTGGCTGAACCGCATGTTGCTGCCAGATACCGTGGGTACGGGTGGCGACTCACACACCCGTTTCCCGATGGGTATTTCCTTCCCGGCCGGTTCCGGTCTGGTTGCCTTCGCAGCAGCCACTGGTGTCATGCCTCTGGATATGCCTGAATCGGTTCTGGTTCGCTTTAAAGGCAAGAAGCAGCCTGGTATCACTTTGCGTGACCTGGTACACGCCATTCCTTACTACGCCATTCAGCAAGGTCTGCTGACGGTCGAGAAGAAAGGTAAGAAGAACATCTTCTCCGGACGGGTACTGGAAATCGAAGGCCTTGAAGACCTGACCGTTGAACAGGCGTTTGAGCTGTCTGACGCCTCTGCAGAGCGTTCTGCAGCGGGTTGTACCATCACCCTGTCAGAAGATTCCGTTGGTGAATACCTGCGCTCCAACATCATCATGCTGCGCTGGATGATTGCAGAAGGCTATGGCGACCCACGTACCCTGGAGCGTCGCGCGCGCGCCATGGAAGACTGGCTGGCCAAGCCTGAACTGATGAGAGCGGACAAAGACGCCGAATACACCGCCGTGATCGAAATTGATCTGGCTGATGTTAAAGAGCCGATTGTCTGCGCACCGAACGATCCGGACGATGCCCGACTGCTGTCTTCTGTAGCGGGTGACAAAGTCGACGAAGTGTTCATCGGTTCCTGTATGACCAACATCGGTCACTTCAGAGCTGCTGGTAAGCTGCTGGATCAGAACAAGGAAGAGCTGAAGACCCGTCTGTGGATGTCTCCTCCGACCAAGATGGACCAGCACCAACTGATGGAAGAAGGCTATTACAATGTCTATGGCCGCAACGGCGTGCGTACAGAAATGCCGGGCTGTTCACTGTGTATGGGTAACCAGGCGCGCGTTGCCTCCGGTGCAACCGTTCTGTCGACTTCTACCCGTAACTTCCCGAACCGTCTGGGTGATGGCGCGAATGTCTACCTGACCTCGGCAGAACTCGCATCTGTCGGTGCAGTCATGGGACGTCTGCCTACCGTTGAAGAGTATATGGGTTACGCTCAGAACATCGACAGCATGTCTGCCGATATCTATCGCTACCTGAACTTCGACAAGATGGAAGAGTATACCGAGAAAGCGTCTGAAGCTAAGGTCGAACTCTGAGATCTTACTTCCTGGTAGGGTAATAAAGGTGCGGGCCCTGAAGGGTCCGCCTCTGACCGGAAAGCCTGCGAAACCGCGGGCTTTTTTTTGCCTGAGAGCAGTCAGTCTGAGGGAGAACGGGGACGCTGCACAAATACCGCAATCAGAGCCAGAGCA
>JAUIAZ010000195.1 GCA_030427465.1 Gammaproteobacteria bacterium
CCGAGAATCCAGCTCCTCAGCTGAACAGTACAATGCGAGCTGAAACTCAGACGCCAGTCTCCATCGGATGCCTGCAGCAATTGCTGGTCGGGCGCAACGGGAAATTCGGCAAGATCCTGGCGTAGCCCCCGGGAATTCTCGCCATCGCGAATGCGAATAAGCACTTTGCCGGCGCCCTCCGGCACCCCCGCCAGGCGCAGTTCCATGCCACCCTGCTCCAGATAATCCGTCAGCACAAAATCACCCGAAGGCAGCGCCGAGCGGCTGATTACTTCACAGTGGCGGATCCGGCTGAGCAGGAAATGCCGCATCTCTGAGTTTTCGTTGCGCGCGATCAGGTAGAGTTTCGGCAAAAGGCAAGCGACCCCCAGAGGCGTCACCCGGTACGTCTTGCCACTGCTGTAATGCAGTTCAACCTGCTTTTCCGTCACGATGGCCTGGTATATGGCATCCAGAACATCGGCCGGGAACTCTGGCATACGCAGGGTCTGACCCCGTTGAAAAAAGGCTACCGCATCGCGCCAGCGACGATGGTGCCGGGCAGAGAGTTTGCGCTCAGAGCGCATGAGGCGCTCTTCCGCCTGGTCAAACAGGCTCTCGAGATCAGCGCGCACAGGCGCGGGCAGGAACAGAGACAGGTGCTTGCGCAACAGAACCATGGCCATGGCAATGGGCTGCGGCATTCTTTCGAAATCCAGAGGCGGTGCCAGCTGCCGGTCGACTGACCAGAGCAAGGTACGGCTGCCCTGCCTTTCCAGACGCAAACCGAAGGGGTTATCCGGTTCCGTATCTTCTTCATCCCCGGTATCCGCGCCCAGTAACTCTTTCAGGTCACGTTGAACAACGCGCAGGGCTGACGCTGATTTCAGAGAAGGGTCAAGGTAGCCGCCTTCCTGCAGATGCTCCACAACTTCCGGTGCCGTGAGCGCCCGCCTGTGCCGCTTGAGAAAAGCCAATATTTCGATTCTGCGCAAAAAAGAGCTCATTTGTTCGCCTTTTCGCCTTTATGACGACGTTTACTGTCGTTTCAATCCGTAAATTGACAGTGTCGGATGAAAAAAGCAAACGAGGAGACGACAGATGTTCAAGATCAACGCATTTACCCAGAAAGGCCTTCGCTACCGCTTCCGTGTTCGCAGCAACAGCATTGATGAGGTACGCGATGTTGTGGATCAACTGTTCGCCAACAGACCTTTACGACTGGTCCTGGTAGAAGCTGTGAAGAACGGATGAGAAGAGAATGTTTAAAGCGGGGTGAGAGTCTCTTGGGAGAAAATGGCGTCCCCTAGGGGATTCGAACCCCTGTTACCGCCGTGAAAGGGCGGTGTCCTAGGCCTCTAGACGAAGGGGACGCTACGTCTCGCAAGAACGGCGCGTATAGTAGGGTTTGTTGGGATGCTTGTCAACGACATCAATCGGCTGAATTTGTTCTACACTAAAAAAATTGTCCCCCGGATCGCAGCAAGCCCATGAGCCAGGAAAAAATTCTGTTGGCACGCCAACCCATCTACAACACCGAGCGTGAAATTGCCGGTTATGAACTGCTGTTCCGTACAGAGGTGATGCCGGAGAAACTGGACGGCAACGCCGCGACTTCCCAAGTGCTGATCAACGCCTTCCTGGAAAACCGCATAGAAGAAATAACCGGCGGGGCACTGGCCTTTGTCAATTTCACCCGGGAACTTTTACTGGAAGCCGTCAGTTTCCCGCCAACCCCCAACCTGGTCATTGAAATCCTTGAGGACATTCACCCGGACCCAGAGGTCATGCAAGCCATAGAGACACTCAAGGGCCGTGGCGCGACTCTGGCTATGGATGACTATATACCCGGCACTGATATGGATGCTTTCCTGCCCTTCGTCGACATCGTCAAGCTGGAACTGCCTGCCATACCGCCCGAGCGTCTGCCGCTGGTCATCAAGGCACTGAAGCAGCGGAACATCACCCTGCTCGCTGAAAAAATTGAAACGGCTGAAGAGTTTGATAACTGCCTGAATCAAGGCTGTTCTCTCTTCCAGGGATATTTCCTGAGCAAGCCGATCATTGTGAAGGGCCGCAAGCTGCCGCAGAGCAAACTTGCCGTGCTGCAACTGCTGGCCACCATCCAGAACCCCGCCCTGTCGATCAAGGCAGTGATCGATACCATTACCAAGGACCCCGGCCTCTCCTTCAAACTGCTACAGGTGGTCAATTCTGCCGCCTACCGCCGCCCCCAGAAAATCGACTCTATCCACATGGCTGTCATGCTGCTCGGCATCTCCCGCATCAAGGCCTGGGTCACCCTGTTGGCCATGAGCAGTCTGGACGACAAGCCGGCCAGCCTGGTCAAGATAGCGCTGCTACGGGCCAGACTCTGCGAAATGATGGCAGAACACCTCGACCCCAACAGCCGCGACGCCTATTTCACGATAGGCCTGTTCAGTTGTCTGGAAGCTTTTTTTGATACCCCGATCCAGGAGTTGCTGTTGCAGTTGCCACTGGACCCGAAGATTCAGGAGGCGATTACCCGGATGAAAGGCAAAGCCGGCCTGGCACTACATACCACCATTCAATACGAACGCTGCAAACTGGAAAACATCCACTGGAATCTGCTACAACGCTTTGGCCTTGATCCCCAGCAGATCAGCGATATGAACATTCAGGCAGTTCAATGGGTAGACGCGCAGGAAGGAATCGCCTAGCCTTTGCCCGCAGCACTGGAACATCCTGCTGAATTGACTAAAGTTACTAGATTGTTTCTTCCATTTATCCACGTGTTGCCGGAGCATGGCCTGACCCAATCATGAAGTGGTTAAACGCCATCAAACGCTTTCAGGGGGCTTCACCCCTATCCTTTCGCATGCTGGCCTACATCCTGGTGTGCTCCTCGGTATTCACGGTGTTTGCCACCGGGGTTCAGATTTATTCGGACTACCGCAAGGATGTCGGACTGGTGGACCAGCGTCTCGAACTGATCAAGACCAGTTATCAATCCTCGCTGGCCCGCAGCCTGTGGTCGCTCGACCAGAAACTGCTGCGGGTGCAGATGCAGGGTATTCTCAATCTACCGGATATCGTTCACCTGGAACTGCTGATCTATCCGGACACTGAGATTGTCATGGGCCAGGTTCCCGCGGATTCTGACACCAAGAGTGACAAGGTCATTCTCAAGCACAGTGCTGATGAGGTCTACGAGCTGGGGGAACTGACCATCACGGCCAGTCTGGATGAAATCTACAAGCAACTGCGGGCCCGGGTTTTCGTCATCCTGACGACGCAGGCCTTCAAGACCTTTTTCCTGTCCATCATCATCCTGTGGATCTTCAACTATCTGGTGACCCGCCACCTGGGCAAAATGGCCAAATACACGCTCGGCCTGAATATCCATGCCCTGAATCAGCCGCTGACCCTGAACCGGAAACAACCCAAGGGAAGCCCGGATGAACTTGACCAGGTAACCAGCGCCCTGAACTCCATGCGTACGACCCTGCTGCGGGACATAGAAAAGCAAAACCAGGATGCCAACGAGATCCGTCGTCTTTCCCTGGCGATTGAGCAGAGCCCCTCTTCTGTGCTGATCTGTGACGACCGCTGGTCGATCACCTACGCGAACCAGAAATTTCGTCAACTCACCGGCCACAATCTCAACACCATCATCGGCAGGCACCCCAAATCCCTGACCCTGATGAGCCAGGACAAGGAACAGAATGACCAGCTCTGGCATAACATCGAGATTCAGGTGGAACGCGCCGGGATGTGGCAGGGTGAGATGCACAGTACCCGCCAGGGCGGAGAAAAGTTCTGGGAACAGGTGGTTATCACCCCGATACGCAACGAAGAAGGGGTAACCACTCAATACCTGATTCTGGGCGAGGACATCAGTGTCCGCAAACACTACGAGCAGCAGCTTCTCAAACAGGCCAATTATGATTTGCTGACCAGCCTGCCCAACCGCATGCTGGCACTGGATCGCCTGAAGTTGGCTCTGGCGCAGTCCCGTCGCGACCACTCACTGGTCGGATTGATGTTCCTGGATCTGGATAACTTCAAAACCATCAACGACACCCTCGGACACGATGCCGGAGATGCCCTGCTGGTCGAGGCCGCGCGACGCATCTCCAACGCCCTGCGTGGCAACAGTACCGTGGCGCGACTCGGAGGTGACGAGTTCCTGATCATTCTGCCCAACCTCGAGCATGCAGAAGACTCGGATGTGGTTGGCGAACGTATCCTGGCGGCCTTTTCGGTGCCCTTCGATATCAACGGCCAGGAGATTTTCGTCAGCACCAGTATCGGTATCGCCGTCTATCCGCTGGATTGTGATAACAGCAGTACCCTGCTCCAGTATGCGGATGCGGCCATGTATCAGGCCAAGAGCAAAGGCAAGAGCGCCTATCAGCGCTTCACGCCCGACATCAATCAGCACTCCAGGGAACGCCTGAAGCTGGATGCCTACCTTCGCAAGGCACTCGAAAACAGGGAATTTACCCTGAACTTCCAGCCCATAGTCGAAGCCGCCACGGGCAGACTGGTCGGTGCGGAGGCGCTGCTGCGCTGGGACCACCCGGAACTGGGAAGAATTTCACCGGACACCTTCATTCCGCTGGCGGAGGAGTCCGGGCTGATCATACCCATCGGTGAGTGGGTACTCGAAGAAGCCTGTAGCGTGACCGCCGGATGGAACCGACGCCTGGAACAGACACTCAGCATTGCGATCAATGTATCTCCCAGACAGTTCCGCGACCGCTCCTTTGTCGATGCCGTTGACAAAGCCCTCAGTGACAGCGGCCTGCCGGCCTCAAAGCTGGAGCTGGAAATCACCGAACGTCTGCTGCTCGATAACACGCTGGAAACCAATGAAATCCTCCGGGCACTGGATGACCGTGGTGTGCGTCTCTCGGTGGATGATTTCGGAACCGGCTATTCGGCCCTGAGCTACCTAAAAAGCTACCCCTTTGACTCACTGAAAGTGGATCGTGCCTTCGTCAAGGACGTGATGACAGAGAGCGAGGATGCGGCCCTGGTTACCGCCATTATTACCATGGCGCACAGTCTCGGTCTGTCTGTCATTGCCGAGGGGGTTGAAGACACCCAGCAGCTGCACTTCCTGCGGACCAAAGGCTGTGACTTCGCCCAGGGCTATTTCTACAGTCGCCCTGTGCCTGCGGATGAATTCCTTGAATGGGTGGAAGAAAACCAGCGCTTGCGGGCCTCATCCTGATCCGACACACTTCCCTTATTTCTCCGGCAATCAACAGGATGATCTGATGGCCAAGGTATTCTTTCTGAACCCTCTTTCCGCCCACGTCGGGCTGAGCTCCGTCTGTCTGGGCATGTTGAGGGCACTGGATAGTGCCGGCCTGCGAGTCGGCTTCTTCAAGCCGGTGGCGCAGGCGGGTGATGAACGTCCGGATGGCGACCGTTCGCTTTACTTTGCGCGCCAGCATCTCGGTCTGCAGGTCGGGGATGCCATTCCGTTTCGGGAGGCATTCCGGAAAGCCTCTTCCAACCAGCTGGACCTGCTGATGGAAGACATTCTTGACCTCTACAGCTCCGTTAACCAGGATGTAGACGCCCTGATCGTCGAGGGACTGCCCGATACCGGAAGTGATGACTGGGTGAGCGAACTGAATGTTCAGGTAGCGCGCAACCTGAATGCTGACGTGATCCTTGTAGCCGCGCCCGGAGGCTCCTCACCGGTGGCGTTGAACCAGAAACTGAACTTTGCCTGTCAGGCCTTTTCGTCCCCCGACAACCCGGACGTGGTTGGGTGTATTCTGAACCGGATCGGTGCCCCCCTGAGTGACGGCTTCCCCATCACCGAGCACGGCAACCCGGAGGGGAGCTCCCCACCGGACTGCCAGTCTTACGAACAAGGCTGTCCGCTGATTTCTTCTGAAGCACTGCACCTGGTCGGCGCCATCGAGTGGGATCCGGGCATGGTGGCACCGCGTGTCAGCGATGTGAGCCGGATGCTTGAGGCGACCGTTCTGAATGCCGGAGAATCCGATGAGCGCCGGGTGTTGCGTACCACTGTCTGTGCCCGAACACTTCCGAACATGCTTGAGACCCTGCGCTCGGGCACGCTAATCGTCACCCCGGGGGACCGCGAGGACATTCTGATCGCAGCGTGCATGGCCTCACTGATCGGCGTTCCGCTGGCCGGCGTGTTGCTTACCGGTAACCTGACGCCAGACCCGAGGACACTCAAGCTATGCATGCCAGCCATGGATACCGGCCTGCCTATTCTGCAAACCGGTCTGGACACCTACCACACGGCCAACCGGCTGTCCCGCATGGATCAGGAAGTTCCCTGTGAAGACCATGACCGCATAGAGTCCGTGATCAGTGCGATTGCCTCTAAACTGGATATGCAGTGGCTACAGGCACGGGTTCAGGTCAGCCGCCCCCCGCGGCTGTCACCCGCAGCTTTCCGCTATCAGTTGACTCAGCGATCCCGCGCTGCTGACAAGCTGATTGTTCTGCCGGAAGGCAGTGAGCCGCGCACGGTGCGGGCGGCCATCATCTGTCATGAGCGCAACATTGCCCGCTGCCTGCTGCTGGCAGAACGCTCAGAGGTAGAAACCGTGGCTGAAGCCCAGGGACTGACCCTGCCGGATTCGCTTCAGGTGATTTCACCTGA
>JAUIAZ010000196.1 GCA_030427465.1 Gammaproteobacteria bacterium
ACCGCTATGGCAAGGTTCTCATGAAAGTCAGGGCGCGGCTTCGGGAGGAAGCTGCCGGGGAGGCTGAATCCCGTCAGCAGCCTGGGGGTCAGTAAGCAATGCGGTTGCGGCCGCTGTTCTTTGCCTCGTAGAGCTTCCGGTCGGCAGCCATGTATAAAGTGGATTCATCCTGGTTGCTGTCAGGAACCAGTGCAGAAACTCCGATGCTCACGGTCACATGCTTGGCGGTAGGGCTCCCCGCATGCGGGATATCCAGACTTTCAACAGCTTTCCGCAGGCGCTCGGCCACAGCCCGGGCCTGTTTCATCTGTACATCGGTCAACAGCACAATGAATTCCTCGCCGCCATAACGGGCTACCAGGTCACCAGCACGCTGGGCTGATGAATGCAGGGCCTGGGCTATACGGCGTATGCACTGGTCTCCTGCATCATGGCCGTAGTGATCGTTGTACTTCTTGAAATGATCGATATCGACCATCAGAGCGGCCATGCTTTGCTCCTGACGGGCATGGCGATGCCACTCGGTTTTCAGTCGGCTGTCGAAGCCGCGGCGGTTGAGCAGTTGGGTGAGGGGATCATGCTCGGCCTGTTTCTGCAGAGCCTGGTTGACGTGTTCCAACTCCATTCGGTTAATGATATTACTGGTCAGTATATCGCCGTACATCTTCCCTGACTTGAGCACCAGAATGCTGTAGGCCCCCAGCAAGAGCCCCAGAACCATCGAATTGTCGAAGTTGCCGCTGTTTCTGATCACCAGGAACCAGAAAGTCAGTGTCAGCAACGGAATCATGAAGGCCAGAAAGGCAGGTCGGTAGATGGAGTAGGAACTGATGGTACTGGCTGCGACCCCGGTCATGATCAGCCAGATCACGATATGGTAGAAAGTGGGCCAACTACTCGCGTAGAAGCTCGGCAGGATGCCCCAGACGACAGCGGTTACAAAATTCAGCAGCACGAAATGATTCAGCACCATGCTGGGTTCTTCTGCGGTCAGATTCAGCTTCAGGCGTGAGCGTGAGAAATGCCAGCGGAAGCCATACAGACCAGTGAAAAGAACCATCCACACAATGATGGGTTTCATCGGGGCAACGGGAAACAGGGCGATGGCTGAGATCAGCCCCGTGAGATAACCCACAATGGCTGAACTGTCACTCTGCTTGAGCAGTTCGTCGAGCTGAATTCGCGCAACCGCTTCCGGGTCCCTCGGCAGCGGTAGTTCTTCTTCAGTAATCATCATGAGTTCGGCGTGTTCTCAATTTGAGACTTCAGTCTCTGCAGGCCATCTTCGTAAAGAGGCCCGAGCATATCATCAATCAGCAGACCGATGTAGCGGCCATAGACATTGAAACCGAAGTCCTGCCGATAACCCCAGGTGAGTTCGGTTCCATCCGGCCGGGGCCGGAGAAAATAGTAAGCTGACCCGCCGGGGTGGCCGTTGAAATACAAATCCAGATCGATCCGCTGGTCAGGCAGCAGGGCGCGGATTTCCTGCGAGCCCTCTCCGACCTTCGGGTGCTCGCTGACCCAGTCCATGCGCATGCCTACCTGACTTTCTGAGCCATTGAAGCTGTATTCAGTGGCTGGGTCCATGACATGCCAGGGAGACCATCGCGGAAAGTTGCGGAGATCGCTGAGGAAGCGATAGACGGATTCAGGCTGGGCATTCAGGGTGGTCACGCGACGGACTTCGACCACGGGTGGAAGAAAGAACCCTCCGACCAGGACGCCGATCAGCAAAAGAACAAAACCACCACCCAGAAACTTGAACGCTGTCATTGAAAATTCCCTTAACGATAACTCCCCATTATAGGGCGTAGGGACGGGGAAGTGCTAGAGGGGGGCACCGAGCTGCTCGGTCAGGCGGGTGTTCATGTCCGCCCACTGGCTCAGCTTGTTGGTGTCACTGACACGCTTGCCCAGGCCACGCTGCTTGGCCAGCCAGAGGCCCTCCCCGTTAAAACTGTAGACCGGGTACAGATCGGTGCGTTCGGAACCGGGGCGAATGCTCTTGATCAGATTGTCGAGGATCAGTGGGTCGGCATCCGGTGTTTCATAGTAGGCCAGCACCATGTGAGCCTGATTAAGCTCCAGTGCCTTTACATAGGTGATACGCAGTTTGTCAGTGTCTACGCCCAGGTGAGCCAGGGCAAAGTACTTGGCTATGGAATAGTCTTCACAGTCTCCACCGTTTGTGACCAGCAGTTCCACCGGCGTTGCCCAGAAGTCCTCCTGCCCCCAATGCTCAAGGTCAGACTTGAAACGGGCCTGATTGAAAAACTTGTTCACCAGTTCGAGCTTCTTCAGCTCGGGAATTTCCTGGGGCACATTCATCAGACGCTGCCAGGTCTCCAGGCGTTTTCGCGCAGAAAGCCCGTGCTCATCTTCTACGCGCTCAAGAAAGGCTTCGCTGAGCTCAAAGCTGCCGGCAGCAATCAGAACCCAGCTCAACAGTACCATCAGACACTGCCTCAGTGCGCCACCTTGCCTGACTGCTTTCTGGCTGGGAACTGCCATGGGGTGACCTGTCTTCAATAGGAATACTCCGCTCACTGTTGGGAGTATAGAACCAAAGTCAGCTCTGTGAACGTTGTTTGATCTGTTCGCGCAGTCTTTGCAGGCGCTCGCGGATCTGCTGCTTGCGTTCTTCCTCGAGCGCTTCGGCGGCGGGCGTGGTTTCGGGCAAGGGGGTATCCTGGTCTGCGCCATCCTCGTAGATCTGCTCGGGACTAACCTGCGCTGAGGTATCCGGGTACTCCGGCTCCGGGTAGACGGGTTCCTCATAGGTCGGTTCTTCGTAGACCGGCTCTTCGTACCCGGTATCCTGGTAGTCTTCTTCGTCATAGATGACGACGAAACTGTTGTCGCTACTGATCTCAGGGAATAAAAGGTTTTCCAGCTTGCCGCGGCGGTCCAGTACCACGCGGTTGGCATACACGGAGTGCAGGACCACCGAGCCTGGCATGCTTTCTCCGATGCGGAAGAAGTTGGTCTGGCGATCCGGTGTCTCAATGAGGGCCCCGCCGACACTCTCTTCGGTAGAGGCTGATACGCCACGAAGGGTGAGTTGCAGGTTGGTTTCCGGCAGGTCTTCCGTCGACTGCTCCACAACTTCGGCTTCGGGCTGGTCTTCGCCAAACAGGTTCAACGGTATGATCTGGGCAATCTGACGGGGTTCAGCCAGCGCCGGTCCACCGGCACCCGCTTCAGGCGCCGGCAGCGCGCGTGCTTTGCTGGCAGACTGCCAGATCTGCCACCCCTGCCACCCGGCCAGCACCAGAACAGCAGCCAGCACGGCGACACAGATCCAGCGAATTGTTTTTGCGGCCACTGCAACCAAGATCTCCGGTCTCCTGATTTGATTCCCTTATGATAGTCAATTCCGTCTGTGCCCGAGGCCCGACTTTCCAAGGGAGAAGAATACGGTCTCGCGCCGCGTAAGAACAGATATGTCGGCTTTTTTTAAGACACAGACCCCATATTTGCCAGCATTGTATTAAGATTAGGTAAGATGTTGGCATTATGGAAGCCAGTTAGTGGAAGCTGGGCGACCCATGCTTTAGATTCCTGCGTTTACTGGGGAGTCAGGCCTGGTGAAAAAGCGCCCAAACAGATGGAATACAAGAATATGCAGCAAGAAGTGTCCGAGTCAGATGTCAGCCAGGAGATAACGGAAGGAGGGGTTCGCCGTTTGCCTTTCTCTTTTGCCAGGCGCTCCGGCATTTTCCTGCTGCCTGCGGAGAAAGACGGCGGTCATCCTACGGCTTTTGTCCGGCCGGGTGCCACGGCCCAGGCACTGGCAGAAGTAAACCGTTTTACAGGCGGGCTGGCGCGGTTCCAGCGGATAGAAGCGGATGAGTTTGAGCAGGCCCTGGGGAAGGCTTACCAGAATGACTCAGCCGAAGCCATGCAGATGGTTGAGGGGCTGGGGGATGACATGGATCTGGCGAGCCTGGCGAATTCCGTGCCTGAGACAGAAGATCTGCTGGAGCAGGAAGATGACGCACCGATCGTGCGCCTGATCAACGCCATTCTGACCGAAGCCGTCAAGACCGGTGCTTCTGATATTCATATTGAAACCTTTGAGAAAGATCTGGTCGTTCGTTTCCGTCTTGACGGGGTACTGCGCGAGATCGTCAAGCCCAAGCGCGCGCTGGCCCCGTTGCTGGTCAGTCGGATCAAGGTGCTGGCGCGTCTGGATATTGCCGAAAAGCGGGTGCCCCAGGATGGGCGGATTTCACTGCGGGTGGGTGGCAAGGAAGTCGACATCCGGGTTTCCACCATGCCTTCTGCCAACGGGGAACGCATTGTTATGCGTCTGCTGGACAAGCAGGCGGGGCGGCTGCAACTCGAGAAACTGGGCCTGACTGACCGCGATCTGCGACTGATGAAAAAGCTGCTGGCGCGGCCTCACGGGATTATCCTGGTGACTGGCCCGACCGGTTCCGGTAAAACCACCAGTCTCTACGCAGGGATTTCCGAGATCAACGACAAGTCACGGAACATACTGACCGTGGAAGACCCGATCGAATACAACCTGCCGGGCATCGGACAGACCCAGGTTAACACCAAGGTCGATATGACCTTCGCCCGGGGGCTGCGTGCCATTCTGCGTCAGGACCCGGATGTGGTGATGATTGGTGAGATCCGGGATCTGGAAACTGCGGAGATTTCCGTCCAGGCAAGCTTGACGGGGCATCTGGTTCTTTCCACCCTGCACACGAATACGGCGGTCGGTGCGGTGACGCGACTGATGGACATGGGGGTTGAGCCCTTCCTGATTTCCTCCAGCCTTCTGGGGGTTATCGCCCAGCGTCTCGTACGGGTCCTGTGCCCTGACTGCAAGGAGCCGATGGAAGTCGACGATGAGACCTGCCAGTTCCTGGGGGTTGACCCGGCCAGCAAGCCGGTTGTCTACAAGGCGGTCGGGTGCCCTGAATGCAGCCACCTGGGCTATCGCGGACGCATGGGAATCTATGAGGTTGTCGAAATAGAGGATAACCTGCGCCATCTCATTCACCAGAAAGCGGGTGAGATGGAGCTCGAACAGGAAGCCCGCAAGCTGGGTCCGGGCATCAGGGCGGATGGTGTCGCCAAGATCCTGGCCGGCCTGACCACCGTCGAAGAGGTGGTCAGGGTAACCCACAAGGATTAAGTCAGGGTTAGAACATGGCCGCTTTTGAATTCAAAGCGCTGGATGCCAGAGGCAAACAGCAGAAAGGCGTACTCGAAGGCGACAGTGCGCGTCAGATCCGTCAGCAGCTGCGTGAAAAGGGGTGGATTCCCCTGGAAGTCGATCAGGCGGCTGAAAAACAGAACCGCGGAGGGGCTTTCAAGCGTCGCGGAGGCAGCATATCAGCCGCAAACCTGGCCTTGCTGACGCGGCAGGTTGCCACGCTGGTGCAGTCCGGAATTCCTGTCGAAGAAGTTCTGTCAGCCGTTGCTGCACAAAGTGAGAATGCCCGGGTACGCAGCATGATGCTGGCCGTTCGCGCACGGGTACTCGAAGGTTATTCATTGGCGGAAAGTCTGGGCGAGTTCCCCGGCGCCTTCCCCGAACTTTACCGCTCCACTGTGGCAGCAGGAGAGCATGCCGGCCATCTCGACCTGGTTCTGAACCGGCTGGCCGATTACACCGAGCAGCGTCAGCTCAGCCGCCAGAAAATCCAGTTGGCAGCCATTTATCCCATCATTCTCTGCTTTGTCTGTATCGGCATCGTGGGTTTCCTGCTCGGCTACGTGGTGCCGGATATCATCAAGGTCTTTATCAACAACGGGCAGGAATTGCCGACGCTGACCAAGGGGCTGTTGTGGCTGAGCGAGTGGACCGTCAGTTACGGCGCATATGCCCTGATCCTGATTGTTGCCGGGGTTTTTGCCTTTCGCTACGCCTTGCAGAAGCCGGCCTTCCGTTTGCGTTTTCATCACTATCTGCTGCACATGCCGTTTTTCTCAAAAATGGTGCGTGGCACCAACACGGCCCGTTTTGCCAGCACCCTGAGTATTCTGAACAGCAGTGGCGTGCCCCTGGTGGATGCGATGCGCATTGCCGGTGAGGTACTGGGTAACCAGTTCCTCAAACTGCGGGTGGCGGAAGCCACGCAGAAAGTACGCGAGGGTGGCAGTCTTCACAAAGCACTCGAACAGACGGGGTATTTCCCTCCGATGATGATTCACATGATAGCCAGCGGTGAGGCCAGTGGTGAGCTGGGCAACATGCTGGAGCGCACAGCCTCGAGCCAGGAGACTGATCTGCAGGGCAAGGTTGCCACCCTGGTGGGACTGTTTGAGCCTTTCATGCTGCTGTTCATGGGCGGGGTAATCCTGATCATCGTCATGGCCATCATGCTGCCTATCCTGAGCATGAGCAATATTGTCGGCTGAACCGCCGGACGCGTAACGCACATTAAAACAACCGAGAGGAAAACAATGTCTAGACACAAGCAGGAAGGTTTTACACTGATTGAGATTATGGTGGTGCTGGTTATCCTCGGCCTGCTGGTAGCGGCGGTTGCGCCGCAGTTGCTTGGACGGACGGACCAGGCCATGGTCACGGTAGCGCAGCAGGATATCCGAACCCTGAGCCAGGCCCTGGATATGTATCGCCTGGACAA
>JAUIAZ010000197.1 GCA_030427465.1 Gammaproteobacteria bacterium
GACTGATTTCCTTGCCCTGATTGTTGATCATGCGCAGGAAGGTCTCGTAATGCTCCTGGCTTTCCCCTCTGAGGCTGATGATTGGCTGGAAGAGCAGGCGGAAACGGTTTTCGTCCAGTGCCTGTTGCAGCATGGCGACCATATCTTCATGGCGCTTGCTGTTGTCGAAGTCGAGGGCACTGTACACGTAAATGCCGTTACCGTTTTCCTTGCCGGGCAATTCGCTGACATGCGAAGCGGCTTTATGGGCCCGCTCAAACAGTTCCTTGACATCCGGTACGGTATCGTTGATGCGGACAATACCGACACTGGCGGTAATCTGGACACTTTTTTGTCCAATGGTGAATACATGGTCGGCAATGGCAGCACGCAGGCCTTCCCCTTTGTCCTTCAGGGCATCTTCCATAAAGGCATTGGTCAGCATGGCAAAAGTGTCATCTGCGAGCCGGGCGACGGTATCGGATTCATCGGCCACTTCACGCAGCACCCCAGCCAGTTGCGCCAGCAGGGTGTCGGCGCCGGAGATGCTGTGCTGGTCACGAACGTCTTCAAAGTGGTCCAGTTCGATATAAATCAGGGCGCCCTGAAACTTGCCGTTGACCGCCAGCTCACGTTTTTCTGACAGATTGTCTGTAAAGTAGGGGCGGTTATACAGTCCGGTCAGCAGATCCTCACTACTGAAGCGCTTGAGCTTTTCTTCCAGCTCGGAATCCACTTGTGGGCGGGCAATCAGCTGAATACAGTCTTCGCCGTCATAAGTGGCTTCGGAAAAAGTCAGCACCACGTCCTCTTCACTTTCATCCTCTTTGCGGATAGTGCAGGGCAGGGTGGTTTCGGCCGGGTTATCCCGGAATTCTTTCAGTACGCCCTTGAAGGCATCCTGATCCTTGCTCGCAATCACATCAATCACCGGGATACAGATCATGTCATCCAGGTCTTCGATGCCGAACAGTTCTAGGTAGCTGTGGTTTGCATATATGTGCATGCCTTCGGCCACATAGGCAATGGCATCGCGGGAACTGTCGAGCAGTAATTGGCAGCGCTTCTCGGCTTCCCTCAGGTGCGCTTCCAGACGACCTCTGCGCCGGCGGTCCTGGAGCCCCTGGAACTCACGCTTGGCAACGGCAACAAGCCGCTCAAGCTGGTCGATAGGAACCACGTCACGGGCACCAGCCTGAAGGGCGGAAAGGACGTACTCTTCGCCGTTGTCTTCTGTCATCAGGATAAAGGGAATGTCTTTTTCCTTGCTACGCACCGTCTTGAGACAGGTAGCGTACTCCAGCTCATCCGCAATGGGCTTGGCAATGAAAAGATCCCAGTTCTGCGCACCCAGGCTCTCCTCCAGGTCTTCTTCGCTGGTAACCCGATGGGCCCTGGTTGCGTGGCCGGCATTGCGTAAAAGACTTACGATCTTTTCTGCATCGTTCTGGGAAGGGTCCAGAAGCAGCAGGTGAAGGGTCTGGCTTTTCTTCTGCATTCAGTCTCTGTTACTTACAGTGAAGGCCACAGGGAGTCGAAGTCATCTTCCGAGTTGCTGGGCTTCAGGGTGCTGGGCTTTTTCGCAACAAGACCACCGGTGATGTTCAGCTCGAACTGGCTGAAACTGCTTGTCGCAGCCATGCGCCTGTTAAGCTGGGCCTTGGTCTCCTTGCCATCTTCATTGATCATAACACGATGTCCCATCTGGAAGGGAAGTCGTGGCGTGATCAAACTGGCCGGCTGACCAATGGCGGGCAATTCATCAAGTAACAAGGCTCGCAGGAACTCACTGCTGTCACCGGTTTTCTGCAACATCTGAACACCACAGGGGCGGGCACCGGGTGCCAGCAGTTCAACACCGAACTGGGTGCCTTGCTGACGGATCTGTCTTACCCAGCGGATCACGGCAATGGCCCAGGGCTGATTACTGCCTTCGCGCACACCAAGCAGTTCGCCAGCCTGAACATTGGCTGGCACACTGCCGACCCATTGCATGCAATAGCCGCCCGGACTGGTGTTGACCAGATTGACGCTATAGTGGGGGTAGTTGACCTTGTGCTCATTGCCACCACCGCTGCCGCTATAGGTGATCGGATTCAGGTCGGGGCCGCGTTCATCCCGGGTTGGTCCGCTGTCACGTCCACCGCCTCCCCAGACATCCTTGCGCTGCTGATAACGCAGGTGGTAATTGGCATCGTGGTCGCCATCATCCTTCTTCTGCATCATCTCGGTGAAGTCGCGGCCTTCGGAGCAGTGAAAGTGAGTAGCGGAAAGACCGACCGTGATCTGAATCTTGTCGTGGCTTTCGATCCGTTTGAACGTTCGCTTGGTGAGTATACCCAGCGCCTGACTCAATGCCGTGAGGACATTGTCTGGTAACCGCACCGGCATGGGCAGGTCTGAAGCGTCGTTCTGCTTCCGGGCCATGGCCGCCAGATAGTCGGTGATCTGACTGACCAGGTCGCTGGCCTCAAAACCGATGGAGGCCCGCGAGATGGAAGTGCTGCTCAGATTGCGGTACCGGGGAGGGCCGTCACGATCCGGGTTGATGATGAACAGAGTCTGGCTGCTGTCTTGATCGACCTGAGTGTAGGTGGCCCATTCTTCGAACACTTCGAAGAGTTGCTCAATTTCCGTCTGGCGGATCTGGTTGGGTTTGCTGCAACCCAGCAGCAGGATGCGCTTGTAGGCCTCTTCGATGGAGCGTTTGACCTTGTAAATCGATTGATGATCTTCAACGGTCTGTGAGTCCAGACCCAGTCTGCGGGCGCACTGGTAAAGCTGATGAATTTCCAGCCAGCAATTGGGTGGGCTCTGGCAGTAGAGCTGGCAGGCCCGGAGAATACAGTGAGACAGGTCGGATATGGCACGGTGAATCGGCAACGCCAGACCTTTTCTGATTTTTTCGGAAGGGTTATCCGAGAGCGTCTCCATGATAATGCTTTTGTAGCCACCGGCGAGGTGCAGCTGCAAGGCCTGCGACAGGTTGGCAATCTTGCGCTGTTTTTCCGGCAGAACGATCGACTGGTTCAGGTAATGTTTCGAAAGTTCCTTGCAGATGTAATGTATCGGTTGACGGACTTTTTCCAGCAGGGCCTGACGGTTGGCCGGGGTGGTAATGAGCTGGTTCAGCTCAATGATTCCCTGATAGAGTCTTTTGGCAGACTCACCGATGTTTGCCATTGGCAGCTGGGATACCCAGTCCTCCAGCGCCTTCGGGTTGGCATCACAAAAGGTCAGAGCCGGCAGCTTCTGCTCTGGCACTGTCAACTGGGGAAGTATGCCTCGATCTTCCATGTACTCGCCTGTTCTTGGTAACTGGATGAGAAAGCCGGTGGCGTAATGCCACTTGAGCCCCTGTGTTTCCTTAGCATAGCAGAGAATTTCGAAAGCAATAGGTCGTGTCTGATCGGCGCAGGCTCGTGGGAATGCCCCGGTTGATTCAGAAAGAAATCAGGGTTTTGGAGGGCTCACCGGCTATCTCGCGGGCCAACCGGGGCACCAGATAGCCCGGTAGAAGCGTGCTCAGTTGCTGCATCAGGGATCTGGCCACTTCATCGGTCACCTGGAAGTGGGCTGCTCCGGCTACTGCATCCAGCTGGAAAAGATAGTAAGGAAGAACCCCATACCCGAACAGTGTCTCGCTCAGTCCGGAGAGTACCTCAGCGGAATCATTAATCTCCCTGAGCAGCACGGACTGGTTAAGGACGGTCGCCCGGGTGCCGAGATGCCTGAGTGCGTTACCCGTCTCGGCATCTATTTCACGGGGGTGGTTGGCGTGTACTACCACCACGCAGCGTCCATCGAAGCTGTGCAGGGCGTCCAGCAGCCCCTGGTCCACTCGTTGCGGCAGTACGACTGGCAGGCGCGTGTGAATTCGCAGTGTTTTGACCTGAGTCTGGCGCAGGTCGCGGATGATTTGGCGAATTGATTCGTTAGACAGCATGAGCGGGTCGCCACCGCTGAGGATGACCTCGTTAACCGCAGGACTGGACGCCAGATGGGCCAGCAGGCTATCCCAGTGCTGCGGCAGGTGTTTCTGTTCAGCGTAGGGAAAGTGGCGGCGGAAACAGTAGCGGCAGTGAATTGCACAGGCTCCGGTCATGACCAGAAGAATTCGGCTGCGGTACTTGTGCAGAAGACCCTGGCCCGCCAGAGCCTGCCTCTCTCCCAGAGGGTCGATGCCGTAACCGCTGACCTCCAGGCGTTCATCCGCGATTGGCAGAACCTGCCGCAGCAAGGGGTCCCTGTGATCTCCTTTGCGCATCCGGCTGGCGAACTCGCGGGTGACCCGCAACGGGAAGTCAGCGGGCAGGGGGTCAGCCATTGATTCCGGTAATTGCAGATATTGCAGCAGCTCCCGGGGCTCCCGGATAAGGCATTTGAGTCTGTCCTGCCAGCGCGTGAGGGCTTGTGCTTCAAAACCAGCCTGCGAATCGATTATGATGTGCGCGTTTTTGCAATCCACCTCGAGAGGCATTATGGCTACCTATTCCACTAACGAGTTCAAATCCGGGCTGAAATTATTACTGGATGGCGACCCTTGTTCAATTATCGAGAATGAGTTCGTCAAGCCCGGAAAGGGGCAGGCCTTCAACCGGGTGAAATTCCGTAACCTCAAAACCGGTCGTGTCGGTGAGCGTACCTTCAAGTCAGGAGAGTCAGTGGAAGGTGCCGATGTCATTGACCTTGATATGGAGTATCTCTACACCGATGGCGAATTCTATCACTTCATGATGACCGATGGTTCGTTTGAGCAGCATGCTGCAGATGAAAAAGCGGTTGGTGACTGCCTGAAGTGGCTGAAGGAGCAGGATGTCTACACGGTCACCCTGTATAACGGTGCCCCCTTGAGTGTTACCCCTCCGAACTTTGTCGAGCTTGAGATTGTGGAAACGGATCCGGGTCTGAAAGGCGATACCGCACAAGGGGGTAGCAAGCCTGCGCGTCTGACTACCGGTGCAACGGTGAGTGTGCCTCTGTTCATCGATCAGGGCGAAGTCATTCGCGTTGATACCCGCAGTGGAAGCTACGTCAGCCGGGTCAAGAGCTGAGATGAGTTCCCTGACGCTGCAGCAGTTGCTGCAGCGGCGTGCCGGTTTCCTGGCTGCTATCCGGCAATTCTTTGCGCAGCGGGGGGTGCTGGAAGTAGACACCCCGATACTGGCCTCGTATTCCGCTACAGACCCTTTTCTGGACAGCTTTGACCTGTCTGCAGCGCCGGATACGGAGCGCCGGTACCTGCTGACTTCGCCGGAACATGCCATGAAGCGGCTACTGGCCGGGGGATCTGGTCCGATCTATCAGCTCGGGAAGGTGTTCCGGCGTGGCGAGTTCGGGCAACGGCACAACCCGGAGTTCACTCTGCTGGAATGGTATCGCCCGGGCTGGTCTCTGTCTGACATACGACAAGAGTTGACTGACCTGCTTCAGACCCTCGGGCTGCCTTCTGAAGCCCGGGAGTATCCTTACCGTGAACTCTTCCGGACTTATCTGGGTATTGATCCCCTGCTTTGCGACGCCGCAAGCCTTCGCCAGGCGGCGACTGACGCCGGGCTGACATTTCATAGTGAGCCAGAGACCCGGGATGACTGGCTGGACCTGCTCATGAGCCATCTGATTGAGCCAAGACTGCCGTCAGAGGGTGCAGCCTTTGTCAGTGGCTACCCGGCATCCCAGGCTTCATTGGCCGAGGTGACGGAGGATGTGGACGGTCAGCAACTGGCGGCGCGCTTCGAGCTGTATATCAACGGGGTGGAAGTAGCAAATGCTTATCAGGAACTGACCGATGCAGAGGAACTTGCCCGGCGCTTTGCCACAGACAACGCGCGCCGGCAGGCGCTGGGGCTGCCGGTGATCCCGGAAGACACGCGTCTGCTGGAATCACTGGGCGCTATGCCGCCCGGAGCCGGCATAGCGGTAGGTTTTGACCGGCTACTCATGCTGGCAACGGGAAGCCATTGTCTCGCTGACGTCATGCCTTTCGCGTGGGATGCCATCTGATAGTGTTTCTCAGCGGGCAACCGTACCGAACTGCTCCCCGAGGCGGACCACCTGGCCGGCCTTGAGGCTCGGGTCCCATTCGGTCTTGTTATTGCCAAAAGCCAGAACCACGGTGGACCCCAGGTGGAATCGTCCCATTTCGGCACCGCCTTCCAGACTGACCTGCCCGGCCGGATAATCGGTGGTCTGAATACCGCCTCTGTTCGGCGCAACACGGCCAGCCCAGACCGTAGAAACCGAAGCGACAATCATCGCGCCGACCAGCACCATGGCCATCGGGCCAGCTTCAGTTTCGAAAAAGCAGACAACCCGTTCATTGCGGGCGAAGAGCCGGGAGACGTTCTGAGCAGTGACCGGATTGACAGAAAACAGCTGTCCGGGCACGTAGACCATGCGCGTGAGTTTCCCCGCCAGTGGCATATGGATTCGATGGTAGTCTTTGGGAGCCAGATAGATCGTGGCAAAATGGCCGTTCTCAAAGGGAGTTGCGGCGGCTGGATCTCCTCCCAGCAGGTCTGTCAGGCTATAGGTCTGTCCTTTGGCCTGCAGCAGACGGTCTCCGTCAATTGCTCCCGTTTCCGAAATGCAGCCATCAACAGGGCTGATGAAAGTGCCTTCTGCTACTGTA
>JAUIAZ010000198.1 GCA_030427465.1 Gammaproteobacteria bacterium
CCCAGGAAACGTCGTTTTAGGACGCCAGCCCTTTACGACCGCTTTGCCAGGATAAAGCAGCCATCATCTCAGGTGGCCACGACTTCCGCTTATGGCCTGCAGCAGACCTCATGCTTGAGGGGGCGCCAAGGATCCAACGAGATGCCTACCGGCCGTGACCTACGTTCGCTAAGCTTTCCGACACCGTAATTCAGTCATGTTGCCGGACTCGAAGCCATCGAAGGTTCGCTATCGAGACAAGTCTCCTGAGATGATCAGATAACAGTTGAGTACGCCTTGACGTACGTACTTTAAAGCGTACAATTGTAAAAAAGTTGATGTCTTATGAGGTGTGCCATGACTGCAATCACAGCGACTGAAGCCCGCAGCAAGCTTTATCGTTTGATTGATGAAGCCGCCGAGTCCCACAAACCTATCACCATTAGCGGTAAGCGCAATAAGGCTGTCCTTGTTTCGGAAGAGGACTGGTCGGCAATTCAGGAAACGCTTTTTTTGCTGTCTGTGCCTGGTATGCGAGATTCAATTCGCGAGGGGATGGATACCCCTTTGGATGAATGCGACGAGGATCTTGACTGGTGACATGGAAGCTGGTTTACACCAAGCAAGCACAGAAAGACGCAAAGAAGCTGGCTTCTAGCGGCCTTAAGCCTAAGGCTCAAGAGTTGCTGGAATTGATTGCAGAAGATCCTTTCCGAAAGCCGCCACCATTTGAAAAGCTTGTTGGGGACCTGGCGGGTGCGTATTCCCGCCGGATAAATATTCAACATCGCTTGGTTTACCAGGTACTCGAAGAAGAGAGGGTATTGAAAATACTTAGGCTATGGAGCCACTACGAGTAAACACGTCTTTTGCCCTGGCCTAAACTCAAAATTTCGCATTACATGCTTACAGGTCTTCTTCCCTCAAGGACAAGAGCGTGGCGTTGCCGCCCACCGCCGTGGTGTTGATGGTTTTCACGCGCTCATTGACGAAGCGGTGCAGATATTGGGGGCCACCGGCCTTGGGTCCGGTGCCGGATAAGCCTCGCCCGCCAAAGGGTTGTACGCCCACCACCGCCCCGATTTGGTTGCGATTGATATAGGTGTTGCCGACTTTAACGCGCCGCTCTATCGAGGCTGCCTTGCTTTCATTACGTGAATGGATGCCCAGGGTCAGCCCATAGCCTGTGGCATTGATGGCTGCGATCACCCGATCCAGGTCCTTGGCTGCGTAGCGTATTACGTGCAACACCGGACCAAAAAATTCCTGGGACAGTTGCTCAATATTTTCGATCTCAAACACGGTGGGCCGGATAAACGTGCCTTCATGTAAGTCTGGCCTGTTGGGGGCTCTGGCTTGCCAGGTGGCCTCCTCCGACATCGACGTGACATGCGTTTGCAGCACCTCTTGCGCCTTCTTATCGATAACCGGCCCGACATCGGTGGAGAGATTTGCCGGATCCCCGACCCGCAACTCGCGGATGGCGCCAGACAGCAACTCAAGCAGTGCGTCGGCGATTTCTTCCTGAACAAACAGCACGCGCAAGGCCGAGCAGCGCTGGCCGGCACTGGCAAACGCGCTTTGCAGCACATCCTTGACGACCTGCTCAGGCAAAGCGGTGCTATCGACGATCATGCAGTTTTGCCCCCCGGTTTCGGCAATCAACACCGGGATCGCGCCAGCGCGCTTCGCCAGCTGTCGCTGGATGCTATGGGCTGCCGCTGTGGAACCTGTAAACACCACACCCGCCACACGGGTGTCGCTCAGCAAATCCGCAGCCATTTTGGCACCGTCTCCCGTCACCAGTTGCAGCACGTCGCCGGGTACGCCGCACTGATGCATGATCTCCGCCGCGCGGCAGGCGATCAAAGAAGTCTGCTCCGCAGGTTTGGCGATCACGGTATTGCCGCTTACCAGAGCCGCCACGATCTGGCCGGTGAATATCGCCAGGGGAAAGTTCCAGGGGCTGATGCAGACAAATACTCCCCGCCCTTCGTGGTACAGGATGTTTTGTTCCCCAGTGTAGCCGGGCAGGAACTTCTCGATGCCGAGATCATTTCGTGCGATCTGCGCATAATAACGGCAAAAGTCTACGGCTTCTCGGATCTCATCGATACTGTCCTGCCAGGTCTTGCCGGCTTCGCGACAGCACAGCGCGATCAATTCAGGCATGTGGGTTTCGTAGGCGTCCGCGATGCGCTCCAGTATCTTGGCACGGGCTTCGAAGCCACGCGCATTCCAGTCTGGAAAACTCTCCGCCGCTCCGTCCAGCGCGGCTTTCAGGTGCTCTACCCCAGCCCACTCGACCGTGCCTACTTGTTGTCTGCTCTGATGCGGCGCCATGACCGGGTTTTGTGAAAGGCCACTCTGCGCCTGGCCATTGATCAGCGGCTGCGCCCGCCAGATCTGTGTGTCCCATTGCCGCACAGACGCATTCAAAGGCGTAAATTCGACCGCCGCAAACAGACAGTATCCGTGACTGTTTTGACGGTCGGGAAACAGTCGCGGCGGCAGCGGTATACGCTCGTTTGGCAGCGTCTTGTATTGACGCAAGGTCAGGGCCGGATGCTGTATCAGTTCAGACACCGGCGTGTCGGCATCCACCAGGCGGTGCACGAAGGACGAGTTGGCGCCGTTTTCCAGCAAGCGTCGCACCAGATAAGGCAGCAGATCCTTGTGCGCGCCGACCGGTGCATAAATGCGCACCGGGATTCCCTGATCGCGAAGCTGGTCTTCCAGTAAACAGTCATACAGGGCATCTCCCATGCCATGCAGGCGTTGGAATTCGAAGGGGCGCTGGTGCTTATCAGCCACATTGAGGATGGCGGCCACGGTATGCGCATTGTGCGTGGCAAATTGGGGGTAGATCAGCTCCTCACTGACCTCAGAAAACAAGTAGCGGGCACAGGCCAGATAAGACACATCGGTGGCTTCCTTGCGCGTAAATACCGGGTAACCAGCCTGCCCCCGTTGTTGCGCCAGCTTGATTTCGCTGTCCCAGTATGCCCCTTTGACCAGGCGCATGGGAATGCGATCGCCCTGTTCGCGGGCGAGTGATGCTAACCAGGCCAGAATCGGTAACGCGCGTTTGGAATAGGCCTGTACCACCAGACCCAGCGTCGAAGTACCCCGATTGGCGTCAGACTGATACAGCTTTTCAAACAGCCGCAGGCTGATTTCCAGCCGGTCCATTTCTTCGGCATCGATATTGATCGGTACCTGCTGCTCACGGGCGAAGCTCAGGAGCTTGTGGACGGTGGCAAACAACTCCGAGAGTACACGCTCACATTGAGCGGCTTCATAACGCGGATGCAAGGCAGACAATTTGATGGAAACGCCGGACGCGGGCAGCTCTGGATGCTGACGAGCATTTTTGCCCACTGCAGCGATGGCCTGGTGGTAAGACTCAAAATAACGCTCAGCATCGGCTTGGGTCAGGGCGGCTTCACCGAGCATGTCATAGGAATAACTATAGCCTTTACGCCGCTGCCTGAGACCATTGCCGATTGCCTCCTCAATGTCGCGACCGAGTACGAACTGCCGCCCCATGATTCTCATGGCATGATGCATGGCCTTGCGTATGACCGGCTCGCCGCTGCTTTTGACCAGCCGATTCAGCAGCCTTGAGGGGGTTCCCTCCTGCTCGGTGTCCAGGGTGATCACTTTGCCGGTCAGTAACAGCCCCCAGGTTGAGGCATTCACCAGCACCGAAGCACTGTGACCCAGATGGCTGTCCCAGTCTGCACCGCTGAGGCGATCGCTGATCAAGGCATCCTGTGTGGCCTTGTCGGGAATGCGCATCAGTGCTTCAGCCAGACACATCAGAATGATGCCCTCGCGGGTATCGAGGCTGTACTCCTGAAGCAGGGCATCAACCATGTGCACACTGTCATCGGTCGCACGTACCCGTTCGACCAGGCTTTTCGCGCGGTCGGTGGTAGCCCTGAGATCGGCTTCGGCGGGTGTTGCCAGAAGCAGCAACTCTTCTACCCAGGCAGCCTCGTCGACGGCAAAGTTTTGCTCAATCGCTGCCCACAAACGATCGGGCTTCGCATCGCGGTAGTCGCCACGCATCAGGGCGCTTACGGAAAACATGCAGCGCTCCCCCTTCGCTCTTTTAAGGAGTCTAACTTCAGTGAGGCTAGTGCAACGACAGTGGGAACGCAAAGAGGCGGTGACGGATTCTATTTGCCCGTCATGTTGAAGCCAGACCCAGCGCCTGAACCTGTAATGTTTACAGGGATTTGAAAATATTGTTTCGGTTTTTCCAGGAAGCAGGGTGAAGATACCCGTTCACTCCCTCCTCGCCCCCTGCTTTCGTGCATTCGGTAGCTTTCAGATGGCTGGCACTGGATTTGCTGCTGAATTTGCCAAGTAATGCCAGGGTGTACCTTTTGAAGAAAATCACTGAATAATCTGAGGAGCGACGTCATGCAGCCTGATCAACCCGTTTTGTTAATCACAGGGGCTTCTTCCGGTATAGGGGCGGCCACTGCCAGAATTGCACACCAGGCCGGGTACCGCCTGGTTCTGACAGCGCGCTCTGAGGATAAGCTGAAGTCGCTTCAGGCCAAGTTGGGCGGCCATTCCAAAACACTGGCATTGACTTGTGACGTGCAGCAGAAAGAAGATCTCGATCAAGTCGTCAAACAGACCCTGAATACGTTTGGTCAACTGGATGCCGTTTTCGCCAACGCCGGTCGGGGCGGTACACCCGGCGGTTTTACGGACGCCGATGCAGAGCAATGGAAAGAGATGCTGCTTACCAACGTACTTGGCGTTGCGCATACCATTCAATCGACCTTGCCTGCTATCAAGGAAAGTTCCGGACACATACTGATCACTGGCTCTGTGGCTGGGCGGGTTCCAATCAAAGGCTCCATGTACAGTGCGACCAAGTGGGCGGTCAGCGGAATCGGATATAACCTGCGCGAGGAATTGAAAGGAACCGGTGTGCGGGTCACCCTGATCGAGCCCGGCATGGTCAACACGCCTTTCTTTGATGAAGAACCCGACCATGCATTGCAGGATGAAGACATTGCCAATGCGGTGCTGTATGCACTAAGTCAGCCACCACACGTAGACGTCAACGAAATACTGGTTCGGCCGGTCGCAAAAAGCAGTTGATTCCGCTGAGCTCCGTAAGCAAAGTATCGGTAGGCGGTTTTCAAACAGTTCAAGATCCTGATAATCGTCGCTTTTTGCCAGCTTTTCTATTTTCCGGGATGACTGGCGACACCGCGTTCCCTGCACCGAAACCGGATACCCGGGACGCATCTGTATTGTCTCGATCTGACGTAAACAATCTGGTACGGTGTTCGGATAACACTATTTAAAATAGACGGGGAGTTTATGGAAAACAGAACCCCGCAGGGTCTGTATATCGCCATGATCAGTGTGCATGGCCTTATTCGGGGAAAAGACCTGGAGCTTGGTCGCGATGCCGATACCGGCGGGCAAACCAAGTATGTTGTGGATCTGGTCCGTGCGCTGGCTTCGCTGCCCGGTGTCAAACAGGTTGATCTGTTCACCCGGCGTATTGAAGACGAAGCGGTTGACGAGGACTACGCGCAAGCAATTGAGCCGCTTTGCGAAAAAGGCCGTATCGTGCGCCTGGATATGGGGCCGCCCGGTTATCTGCGAAAAGAGTTGCTGTGGAATCATCTCGACGGCTTTGCTGACCGATTGCTGGAGTTTCGCGGCGAGCAGGGACAGATGCCGCATCTGCTTCACAGTCACTATGCCGATGCGGGATATGTCGCCACCCGGGTCAATCACAGCACGGGCATCCCGCTGGTTCACACTGGCCACTCATTGGGCAGGGACAAACGCAAACGCCTGATGGCCGCCGGCAGTACCGCCGCCGAACTGGAAGAAACCTACTATATTGGTACACGGATCGAGGCGGAAGAAGAGGTCCTTGCCAATGCCGACCTGGTGGTTACCAGTACGCACCAGGAAATCACCGCCCAATATGAACTGTATGATTACTACCATCCGGAACGCATGGTGGTTATTCCGCCGGGAACCGATTTGCAGCAGTTTCACCCACCGGAACTGGGTGCGCCACCCAGCAAGATCGGTAAACTGATCCGGCGTTTTCTGGATGAAACCGACAAACCCATCATCCTGGCACTGTCTCGCGCTGACCCGCGCAAGAATCTTTCCAGCCTGCTGAAAGCCTACGGGGAAAACCCGGGGCTTCAGGATCTGGCCAACCTGGTCATTATCGCCGGTAATCGCGACGATATCCGGCGCATGGAAGAATCTGCACAATCGGTTATGACGGAACTGCTGGTGCTGATTGATTACTATGACCTCTATGGCAAAGTCGCCCTGCCGAAGCGCCACATGCCCGGTGAAGTGCCTGCCATCTATCGTATGGCCGCCCTTTCCGGCGGGGTGTTTGTCAACCCTGCCCTCACGGAGCCTTTCGGTCTGACACTACTGGAATCGGCAGCCAGTGGACTGCCTTTTGTCGCCACGGAAAATGGTGGGCCGGTCGATATCGTGAACAACTGTCAGGCGGGTCTGCTGGTCGACCCGCTGAACACCGACGAAATGGCCAATGCCATACAGTCCCTGCTTCTGGACGGTGAAAACTGGCGCAC
>JAUIAZ010000199.1 GCA_030427465.1 Gammaproteobacteria bacterium
TAACGCGGATACTCTTCTATCCACTGCCAGGGAATATCGCGCAGAAACCCGGGATATACCAGTGCTTCCACCTGCATTTTGACGTCCCCGAGGAACATCATCAGCGCCAGGTTCTGTTTACCGCCCAGTTTCTTGCTGACCTCATGGTAACCCTTCAGCACCTTGCGCAGGGTATCGGCCCTTTGCTCGGCCTGTGCCACCCAGGTGCCCAACCCCGCCTGAACACAGTCCGCGAAGGCTTCCCGGGAGCGTGGCACCCCTTCCTGGAAAAAGTGCTCATACACAACCGCAAGAAGGAAGTCGTCCAGCAGCTCATTGACGCGACCAACCGGGGCATAAAGCAAACCGATTTCGCGCTTTCCGGGCAACTTGTCGAGAATAAACCGGGTGGTCTCTGCCTGCGCCAGCAGTATCAGACGCGCCGCCCCCTGACGGTGGCTGTGTGCCGCAAAGGCTTCATCAAAACTGGCCACCAGGGAAACCGACTGACGATCGTCACGCAGGTAAGGATACATTTCCAGGCGAATGCCCTGGTCCTTAACAGCCTGGGCACGTGGGATGGGCTGCTCCGGCCAGCGCGTCAGTCCGCCACTTTCGCGAAAGGCCGCAGCGCCGGCCGGCATGGCGACTGTTTTCAGTGCCGGCTCCAGTTCCTTCACGATTTCATGATAATCACGCCCCTCTTTTATCACTTTCCCCTGAGCGTCCACCACCTGAAGATTCAGTCGCAGGTGTTCCGGCAGTCTGCCCGGCTGCCAGGCTTCCAGGGGCACATCGAGGCCAGTCATGCGCTTCAGATGGCGGGTCATGGATTCCAGCAGGCTGCCTTCTTCGGGGTCAATGGCCTCCGCCAGCGCCCTGGCATATTCAGGCACAGGCACGAACTGCTTCCGCCACTGCTTGGGCAAGGCCCTGAGCAGGGCTTCTATCTTTTCCGGCACCAGGCCCGGAACCAGCCAGTCGAGCTTGGCTACCGGCAACTGCTTGAGCCCGGCCAGGGGCAGCCTGAGAGTCACCCCGTCGTTTTTCTCTCCGGGGCTGAACTGGTATTCCAGGGGGAATTCGTGCCCCCTATCGCTCAGGGTGTCCGGGAAAGCCTCAAACTTCACGTCTCCGACTTTATCCGTCAGCAGGTCTTCACGTGTCAGTATCAGTGCGTGTCTGCCGGACTCATCCAGCTTTCTGTACCAGGCATCCAGCGCCCGGACATTATGAATGTCTGCCGGCAAACGGGCGTCATAAAAGTCAAACAACTGCTCTTCGGAAACCAACAGATCCCGACGTCGGGTTTTGTCCTCCAGGTTTTCGACTTCTTCCCTGACTCTCTGGTTATGGCGGACAAAGGCTGCGCGCGTCTGCACCTCACCTTCAACCAGCGCTTCACGAATAAACAACTCACGGCTGACCGCAGGGTCAATGCTGCCATAGCTGACCCTGCGCCGGCGCACAACCAGCAGACCGAACAGGCTGCGCTGCTCATAGGCACAGACCTCTCCTCGCTTGCGGGACCAGTGCGGTTCCAGGTAGCTACTCTTGAGCAGGTAACCTCCGATCTGCTCCAGCCACTCAGGCTCAATGCGGGCCACCATGCGCGCGTACAGGCGCTGGGTCTCCGTAAGCTCGGCCGCCATCACCCAGGCAGGTGCTTTCTTGCGCACACGGGTGCCAGGGGCAATCAGAAAGCGCCGTTGCCGGGGGCCCCGGTATTCCGAGGCCTCCTCCTTCTGTCCCACCTGAGTGAGCAAGCCCGCCAGCAGGCTCTTATGCACCGCTTCATAGCTGGCTGCTTCCGCATTCTGTCCAAAGCCCAGTTCCTTACTGATAAGCAGAAGTTGGCGATGGGTTTCCCGCCACTCCCGCAGGCGACGGTATGAGAGAAATTCTTTGAGACAGTACTTTCTCAACTGTGACTGACTCAGCGCCTCTCTCTGCTCCTCGTAGCCCTGCCACAGGTTCAGCAACATCTGAAAATCACTTTGCTCATCTGCCCATTGCGCATGTCTTTCATCGGCGGCCTGGCGTTTATCAAGCGGGCGCTCACGGGGATCCTGGATACTCAGCCCGGAAGTGATCACCAGCATCTCTGCCAAGGCCTTATGCTCCTGGGCAGCGATCAACATGCGACCAAGGCGGGGGTCGAGAGGAATGCGCGCCAACTGTCGCCCAACAGGGGTAATCTTGCGCTGTTCGTCAACGGCCTGCAGTTCCTGAAGCAGTTTGTATCCATCATTGATCAGCCCGGTGGCCGGTGGCTGCATGAAAGGGAAAGCGGCGATATCTCCCAACCGCAGGAGCTGCATCTGCAGAATGACCGCAGCCAGATTGGTTCGCTGGATCTCGGGATCGGTAAACTCTGGCCTGCCCAGAAAATCCTGCTCACTGTAGAGGCGGTAACAGATCCCCTCGGCCACACGACCACAGCGCCCTTTCCTTTGATTGGCACTCGCCTGGGAAACGGGCTCCACCGGCAGGCGCTGCACTTTGGACTTGTAGGAATAGCGGCTGATACGGACTTCGCCGGTGTCGATAACATACCGGATGCCCGGAACCGTCAGCGAAGTTTCTGCAACGTTCGTGGCCAGAATGACCCGTCTGCCCGTGTGACTGCGGAATATGCGGTTCTGCTCAGAACTGCCAAGCCGGGCATATAGGGGCAGTATCTCAGTATGCTTTAACTGGGCATCCCGCAGAAATCGCGACATTTCCCGGATATCCCGCTCGCCCACCAGGAATACGAGAACGTCACCCGGCCCGCGTGCCAGCCCTCGCTCCTCATTCTCAATCTCCTGCAGGGCCTCAAGCACGCCCTCCTGCATGCTGAGATCGTCATCCGACTCCTCTTCCCGTCTAAGCGGGCGATATCTGACTTCAACCGGATAGGTCCGGCCACTCACTTCTATCACCGGCGCGCCACAGAAATGGCTGGAAAAGCGCTCGACATCGATCGTCGCAGAGGTAATGATCAGCTTAAGATCCGGTCGCTGAGGCAGAATCCGTTTCAGATAACCCAGCAGAAAATCGATATTCAGACTGCGCTCGTGGGCCTCATCGATGATCAGGGTGTCATAGGCACTCAGAAAGCGGTCGCGCTGGGTTTCTGCCAGCAGAATCCCATCGGTCATGACCTTGACCAGAGTGCGCTCGGAACTGTGGTCCGTAAAGCGAACCTGATACCCCACCTGCTCTCCCAGCTCGCAGCCGATCTCCTCGGCGAGTCGCTGCGACACCGAACTGGCGGCCAGTCTGCGAGGCTGGGTATGACCGATCCGTCCGTAAACACCCCGCCCCATGTCCAGACACAGCTTGGGGATCTGCGTGGTTTTCCCGGAACCTGTTTCACCCGCAATGATGACCACCTGGCTGCTTGTCAGCGCCTCCCGGATCTCCGGTATCTTTTCGCTGATTGGCAGGTTTTCCGGATAGTTGATAGAGGGTACCAGAGCCGTTCGCCTGGACACCTCATCACGCGAACGGGCCGCTTCGGTCTGCCATTTTTTCCAGCGAGCCGAACCCGGCTTATTTTCGCGCAGCAGTCTTATCGCCTGTTGTCGCAGGCGGTGACGATCGCGGGAAAGAGCCTGATCCGGTGACCACTGACCGGGCTCAGGCAAGTTCATGGGGGATGTTTCAGATGTCACGGTTATCAGACAGGCTCACATCAGGCAGGGTTTTGATCTGGTCGCAGGGCGCGCCGGAGTATCTTGCCGACATTGGTTTTGGGAAGATCCGCGCGGAATTCGACAGCTTTCGGTACTTTATAGCCGGTCAGCTTGTCCCGACAGAAGTCGATGACTTCCTGCTCTCCCAGGCTTTTATCCTGCCTGACCACAAAGACCTTGACCACTTCCCCGCTCTTGGCATCCGGTATACCGACCGCTGCACACTCAAGCACTTTGGGATGGCTGCAGACCACATTCTCTACCTCATTCGGGTAGACGTTGAAACCGGAAACCAGAATCATGTCCTTTTTGCGGTCAACTATGTGCAGATACCCGTCCTCGTCAATTCGTACGATGTCCCCGGTATGCAGCCAGCCTTCGGCCGACAGTGTCTCTGCGCTTTCCTCGGGCTTCTGCCAGTAACCTTTCATCACCTGGGGCCCCCGGACCAACAGCTCACCACTCTCTCCCAGTGGGAGATCCTCGCCTTCGTCGTTGATCACGCGGATTTCCGTTCCGGGCACAGGCAGGCCGATCGTCCCGATCCGTGGCGCGTTGGCGGGGTTCATGCTGATCACTGGTGAGGACTCGGTCATGCCATAGCCTTCGGTGATGACGCAACCTGTGGTCTCGCGCCAGTGCCGGGCAGCATCTTCCGTCAGGGCCATGCCACCGGCCACAGTCATTTTCAGTCCGTTGAAGCGCAACTGGCGAAAGCTTTCTTGCTGACACAGCGCCACGAACAGGGTATTGATCCCCAGAAACACGGTGAACTGCCACTTTTTGAGCTCAGCGATAAAGGCATCCATATCCCGCGGGTTAGGTATGAGCACACTGTGGTTGCCCGATTCCAGCAAAACCCCACAGTTCACGGTAAAAGAATAAATATGATAGAGCGGCAGGGGCGCAATGACCGTTTCCTGTCCTTCCCCCAGCCGCAGCATCAGGAACGGGCGGGTCTGGGCGATATTGGCCAGGATATTGTCATGAGTCAGCATGGCACCTTTGGACAGGCCGGTCGTACCTCCGGTGTACTGCAGCACAGCCAGATCATCTCCTGCAGGCTTAGCCGGACTGAAGCGCCGGCGGCTGCCGGTGGCCAGGCAGTGCCGGAACGAAACAGACTGTGGCAGATCGTAGGCTGGCACGCGCTTCTGCACGTATTTCACAACCAGCTCGGTCAGCCAGCGCCGGGGCATGGGCAAGAGGTCTCCCAGCCCCACCACGATGATTTCCTCAATGTCGGTATCCGGTACTACCTCCTGAGCGGTGGCTGCAATCGTTTCCAGCACCACCAGTGCTTTGGCCCCGCTGTCATTGAACTGGTGGCGCATCTCCCGGGCGGTATACAGGGGATTGGTATTCACAACCACCAGGCCGGCGCGCATGGCACCGAAAATGGCCACCGGATAGGGCAGAATGTTGGGTAACTGGATAGCGATGCGGTCACCGGGCCGGAGCCCTGTTTCGTTCTGAAGGTAGGCCGCAAAGTGCCGGCTATGTTGTTCCAGATCACCAAAACTCAGGGTCTGGCCGAGGCCCGAAAAAGCCGGTTTTCTGTCAAAACGATGACAGGCCGTCTCGAACAGATCAACCAGTGATCGATAAGGCGAAGGCTGATAATCTGCAGACAGACCTTTGGGGTATTTGTCCCGGAAAAAATTCGACACCGCGCTTCCCTCCACCGTTTTTTGCGCGGTAGCATAACAGCTTTATTTTCAGCGCGCGAGGAAGCACATGCTAGCCCAGCAGGACACTCTGGCCGCCCAGGATGGCACAGCAATTCCCTACCGGCACTGGCCCTGCCAGAAGCCCAGAGCCGTGATCCAGATCAGTCACGGTATGGCAGAGCACAGCAAGCGCTATGCTCCCCTGGCCCAGGCTTTCAACCAGGCCGGTTTCGCGGTTATTGCCCACGACCATCGCGGTCACGGGCACAACAGAGGCCGAAAGCTGGGCCACTTCGCCGACGAGAAAGGCTGGCAAAAGGTTACCTCAGACCTGGCCGCCATCGGTGCGCTGGCGCATGAACTCTACCCGGGGACGCCGGTTTTCCTGCTGGCACACAGCATGGGGTCTTTCATCGCCCTAGGCAGCCTGGAAATGCATCCCAGTCAGTATGCCGGGATTATCCTTTCGGGCAGTGAATACACGCCGCCCCTGAAATTCAAGGCAGCTCTGCCAATTGCCAAAACTGAGCGACTGGTGTTTGGCCCTACCGGTCGCAGTCCGGTCATGAGCTTTCTGTCTTTCGGGTCCTACAACCAGGGCATTAACCAGCGCCGAACCCGCTTCGACTGGCTGAGCCGCGACCCGGCGCAGGTCGACAAATACCTGCAGGATCCTTTCTGCGGATTTGACTGTACCAACCAGTTATGGGTTGATCTGCTGGGTGGGCTCAGCGAAACCTTTGCCCACAGCAACCTGAAGCGACTGCCCAAAGTCCCCTTCTATCTTTTTGCCGGTACCCGGGATCCCGTTGGTCGCTATGGGGAAGGCGTAAAGGACCTTTTTCGTGCCCTTCAGAAAGCCGGTATTGAAGATGCCACGCTACAGCTTTACCCCGAAGGGCGCCACGAAATGCTCAATGAAACCAACCGGGAAGAAGTCATTGCGCAGATGCTGACCTGGATCAATCAACACATTACATAAACTCACTGTCCGTGTGCCCGGGCTGAACTATAATGCCAGTAAAGGCCCTGCGCTCAGCTCTGCAGGGTTAATACTGGAAGGCTCTTGAAGCTGACCAGAAAAACCACGAGGCACGATATGGAAGTTTTGGAAAACATTACCTATGACGAACTTCAGGTAGGCGATTCTGCCGCCTGTAGCCGGACGCTGACAGAAGAAGAACTGATTCTGTTTGCTGCGGTTTCCGGGGACGTCAACCCTATCCACCTGGACGCTGGATTCGCAGCCGGAAC
>JAUIAZ010000200.1 GCA_030427465.1 Gammaproteobacteria bacterium
CGGGTTGTTATTGAAGATAGGGTCAAACAAGACCTTCTTGGTAGACACCTCAGACATTGGTGATTTCCCCCGCTCTTATTTTGTTCAGAAACTGTTTGAACCCTTCCTTGCCAAGCCAGTAGTGCACGAGGTTTTCCACGCCACGCGAGGTGAGGGTTGCACCTGCCAGCGAGTCCACACCATATTTGGCATTCGGGGAGTTGGGGTCCACGCCCCCTTTGACCAGGGTTGTCGCCACTTCGTTTTCCTGGTTGTAAATTTCCTTGCCCGGCCATTGGCCTTTCCAGCTCGGGTTGTCGACCTCTCCACCCAGTCCGGGCGTTTCAGCATGCTGATAGAAACCGAAACCAACCACGGTATCCGCATCATCCTTCAATGCCATGAAGCCGTATAACGTAGACCACAAGCCATATCCGCGTACTGGCAGAATGATACGACTGATGGCGTCGTTTTCCTGTACCAGATAGACCTTGGCGTAGCGTTCACGCCGTCCGATACCCGCAATGTCTTCAGAGTTTGGAATGTCTTTTGAGGTTTCCGGATTCTGGGCCACTTTGCCCTGATCGAAAGCGGCGACGGTTTCGTATCCCGCTACCTCGGGAGCAACCACCTCGCCTGTCTCCAGGTCAACAATCACCGGCTTGACCTGCTTGAAAGTTTCCTCAATCTGGGCTTTGGTAGCAGCACCTTCAATCATGCCTGCTGCGCGCAGGATGTTTTCCTTGACGTTCAGAGTCCGGTTAGCCACCTGGGTCGGCTTCAGCAAAACTGCTGAGGCCGACACGATGATGGAGCAGACCAGACACAGAGCCAGTGCAACGATAATGGTTTTTGAAATGGTATCGTTCGACTTAGACACGCGCGAGCCTCCGCTTGATATTCGACTGCATCACCAGATGATCTATGTATGGAGCAAACAGGTTGGCGAAAAGGATTGCCAGCATGATGCCTTCCGGGAAAGCCGGGTTAACCACCCGGATCAACACGGTCATCAGGCCGATCAGGATACCGTAGGCCCACTTACCGGTTTCCGTCATGGAGGCCGATACCGGGTCCGTTGCCATGAAGAACATACCAAAGGCAAACCCGCCGATCACAAGATGCCAGTGAGCAGGTACTGCAAACATCGGGTTGGTATCAGAACCCACCATATTCAGCAGTGTGGCTGTGGCCGCCATGCCCAGAAACACACCGGCCACAATCCGCCACGATGCGATGCCCATGGCGATCAAGGCGAAACCGCCAATCAGGATGGCCAGCACGGAGGTTTCGCCGATAGAACCCTGCTCAAAACCGAGGAAAGCATCCATCCAGGTCAAGCTGCCCTGTAGTGCTTCCATGCCGCCGGCCGCCGCAATACCCAGAGAGGTCGCGCCACTGAAGCCGTCGACAGCCGTCCACACAGCATCCCCGCTGATTTGTGCAGGATAGGCAAAATACAGGAACGCCCGCCCGGTCAGTGCCGGGTTGAGGAAGTTCTTGCCGGTTCCACCGAAAACTTCCTTACCGATCACCACACCGAAGGAAATACCCAGCGCAGCCTGCCACAGTGGAAGGTCCGGAGGACAGATCAGGGCAAACAGGATGGAGGTCACGAAGAAGCCTTCGTTTACTTCATGTCGCCTGATGGAGGCGAACAGGACCTCCCAGAAACCGCCCACAATGAACACGGTCAGGTAGATCGGGAGGAAGTGCAAGGCACCGTAGATCATGTTGTCCCAGATGCTGCCGGGATCGTTTCCTGCCAACGCGCCGATAATGCCATAACGCCAGCCTGCATCCATGGTCAGCCCCTGGGCTTCCAGATAGGTGTTGGCCTGCAGACCTATGTTGTACATGCCAAAAAACATGGCAGGAAACACACAGAACCAGACGGTAATCATGATGCGTTTCAGGTCGACCCCGTCACGCACGTGTGTGTTGGCCGAAGTCACCTTGCCCGGCGTATAGAAAATGGTATCTACCGCTTCATACAAGGCATAGAACTTTTCATATTTCCCGCCCTTCTCGAAGTGCGGTTCCATCTTGTCAAAAATGGCTCTCAAACCCATCGCATCAGCCCTCTTTCTCAATCGTTGTCAGGTTGCTACGCAGCACCGGACCGTACTCATATTTACCGGGACATACGAAAGTACAGAGCGAAAGGTCTTCTTCATCCAACTCCAGGCAGCCTAATTTCTGTGCCATTTCAGTATCACCCACCAACAAGCTGCGTAGCAGTTGCGTGGGCAGAACATCCAGAGGCATGACTTTTTCATAGTTTCCGACGGGCACCATGGCCCGTTCGCTACCATTGGTGGTTGTTGTCAGCCGGAAGGCGCTCTTTTTCAGCCAGCTGGACAGGTAGATACCCATGACAGAGAAGCGGTTGTTTCCACCACCAGGCGACAACCAACCCATGAATTCGCGCTCGTGGCCTTCTTCGAGGCAGGAAACCTGATTGGCATAGCGCCCCAGGTACCTGACCGTGGCCTTGGCATTTCGGCCGCCAAAAACCGAGCCGGAAATCAGTCGCACCTGACTGCCCTGAAGCTCACCCTGCGTCAATTGTTCAAGACTGGCGCCGACACGGGTTGAAACCAGGCGCGGCTTCTTCACACAGGGACCACCCAGTGCCACAACGCGCTGCGTGTACTTCTTGCCACTCGTAAACAAATGCCCGTAGGCGATGACATCCTGATAACCAATGGTCCAGACAGTTTTCTGCATACTGACCGGATCCAGAAAGTGGATATGGGTACCCACCAGACCAGCCGGGTGCGGCCCGGAAAACTCTTCATGCTGCAAAGACTGAATCGCCGGCATTTCCGGCTTGTAACCTGCCGCAGTGCAAACAAATACTTTGCCATCAGTCAGTTTCGCCAGGACTTCAAGCCCCTGCCGGAAGGCTTCCTTTTCGGAATCGATAATGACTTTCGGGTCTGCCGCCAACGGGTTGGTATCGATTGCGGTAACAAAAACGGAGTGCGGAGGCTGATCCAGTGGAGAGGGCACTTTGCTGAAGGGCCGCGTGCGCAGTGCCGCCCATTCACCGGACTGCACCAGGTTGTCGACCACCTGATCGCGTGTCAGCCCCGAGAGTTCGCTTGGCTGATACTGTGCAAAAACCTCACTGTCATCGCCATCAATCTCGATAACCAGTGACTGGAAGACACGTTTTTCACCGCGATTGATTGCCTTGACCGTTCCGGAGGCCGGTGCAGTGTAGCGCACCCCTTCGGTTTTCTTGTCTGTGAAGACCAATTGACCGCATTTGACCCGGTCCCCCTCTTTGACCTCCATCGTGGGCTTCATGCCATGATAATCGAAGCCGATCAGAGCCACTTCAGTCACCGCCTGCCCAGCCTCGATGGTCTGGTTCGGCGCGCCTTCCAGAGGAAGATCAAGCCCCTTGTTTATCTTTATCATTCGCTCTGCCTAAAAATGAAAATATAGATTTAAGCCAGGCAATGGAACGCGGACATCGAAACCCACTCCGTTGCAGGCAACCTGAAAACGCGGTCATTATAGTGACGCGGGTCACTATTTTCTACATTGTAGACGCTTTTAAAGGGTAGACCTTGAGGGGGCGGCCCGGCGTAGCCGGCGCCCCCGAAGCCGTTTCGTCAGTCCATGCTAAGCGGGAAGGAAGGGTGCGTCACACCTGCCATCTGGTTCACAATACGGACAACCTGGGCACTATAGCCGGCTTCGTTGTCATACCAGACATACACGACGGCACGGTCGCCGTTCACGATGGTGGCCTGCGCATCCACAATACCAGCATGACGTGAGCCAACAAAATCACTGGAGACCACTTCCGGTGAGGAAACGAAATCGATCTGCTTCTTCAACTCTGAGTGCAGCGCCATGTAGCGCAGATAGTCATTCAGTTCTTCTGCCGTGGTTTCCTTGCCCAGATTCAGGTTCAGGATGGCCATGGACACATTCGGGGTCGGAACCCGGATGGCATTGCCACTGAGCTTGCCAGCCAGTTCAGGCAGAGCCTTGGCCACGGCCTTGGCAGCGCCGGTTTCAGTCAACACCATGTTCAGGGGAGCACTGCGACCACGGCGACTGCCCTTGTGATAATTGTCTATCAGGTTCTGGTCGTTGGTGTACGCATGCACGGTTTCAACATGACCATTCTTTACACCGAACTTGTCATTCAGTGCCTTCAGCACCGGTGTAATGGCATTGGTCGTACAGGATGCTGCCGAAAGAACGGTGTCGGAATCAGTGATATCGCCATTGTTGATGCCGAATACGACATTCTTGATGTCGCCTTTACCTGGCGCAGTCAGCAGCACGCGGGCCGCACCCGGGCATTTCAGATGACGGCTCAGACCATCCTGATCACGCCAGACACCGGTGTTGTCCACAACGATGGCGTTCTGGATGCCATACTTCGTGTAATCCACAGCATCCGGCGTGTCGGCATAAATCACCTGGATGTAGTTCCCGTTGGCGACCAGGGCGCAATTTTCTTCATCGACGGTGATCGTGCCTTTGAATGAGCCATGCACAGAATCCCGACGCAGCAGGCTCGCCCGCTTCTCGAGATCGTTACTGGCCTTGCCTTTACGCACCACGATCGCACGCAGGCGCAGGTTGCCACCGCCACCCGCTTTTTCGATCAGGATACGGGCCAGCAGTCGACCAATCCGACCAAAACCGAACAGCACCACGTCTTTGGTTTGCTTGCCACGCTCGGCTGCCTCGGCTTCGTTGTACTGACCTGCAATGGACTCCAGTTCGGCGCGGAGGAAGCTGTCCAGGTCACCGCCCTTGCGAGAAAACTTGATGGCGAGTTTGCCTACATCAATGCTGGCCGGGGCCAGGTTCATCGTGTCCATCTTCTCCAGTATTGGCATGGTGTCATGCACGGAAAGCTCTCGGTCTTCAACCTGACGGACAAAACGGTGCGCTTTGAGAATTCCGATCACCGACTGGTTGATCACCGCCCGACCATAAATGGAAGGGATCACATTGTACTTGCGATAAAGACGTCCAATCAGGGGAATCATGGCTTCCGCCGTCGTTTCCCGCGCTTTCCAGTCGTCAAAACATGCATCCAGTTTTTCCTGCGTCACGTCCTCGAACCTCTCGTGTGGTTTGTCTGTGTAAAAAAACGGTGGCTTATTATCCACAGGCACCTGCCCTGAGGCAATTTTAGACCAGTAAGTGAAGGCTTGTGATTTTATATGACGCCGCTAGAATGGGCGCACTTTATGCCATCCAGAGCAACTGATGGACCTGAAATTTCCGGCAAAAACTCACGAGGCAGCCCTGTGGCCACTGCCACCCGGACAGGCTGATGCCATTGCCCTGTTCCAGCTTGCGCGCGAGTCAGAACACCCCATCTGTGTCATCTGCCGGTCGGTAGAGCAGACCGAGCACCTGGAAACCACCCTGAACGCCCTGCGGGATGCACAGGACCCACCGGTCAGCTCGGTCCCGGACTGGGAGACCCTGCCTTACGACAGCTTCTCCCCCCACGACGACATCATCTCGCGACGTATTGCGACGCTGTCCGGTCTGCCGGCTCTGGAGCGCGGCATTATTCTCATTGCCCTCACCACAGCCCTGCACCGCTTTGCGCCCCGCTCATTTATCTGCGGAAACAGCATTGACCTCAATACCGGTCAGAAGCTGGACTCCGACAGCTATCGCAAGCAACTCACGGAAGCCGGCTATCGTGCGGTAGATACGGTTTATCAGCATGGAGAATTCGCAGTCCGGGGATCCATCCTCGATATTTTCCCGATGGGCAGTGACAGTCCCGTGCGCATCGACCTATTCGATAACGAGATTGAAACGCTGCGTACCTTCGATCCGGAGACACAGCGCACTGTAGACAGGATTGAACAGTTCCGGATACTGCCCGCCCATGAATATCCCCTGACCCGGGATGGCCGCGCCCGTTTTCTCGAGAGTTTCGACAGTAGCTTTCCCGACACGCCCATCAGCTCCCCTCTGCGACAGGATACCGGCAAAGGCATTGCAAGCCCGGGCCTGGAGTATTACCTGCCCCTGTTTTTTGAAGACATGGGCAACCTGTTTTCATACCTGCCTGAAACCACGCGGCTGGTTCTGTACCCGGAACTACAGGAAGCGGCGGAGCATTTCTGGCAGGAAGTCCGGCACCGTCATGACCAGTTGGCGCATGACATTCAACGGCCGGTTCTTGCACCGCATCAGATCTTTCTGCCAACCGACGAGTTTTTCGCTGCCCTGAAAACCTTTTCCCGCGCCCGTTTCTCGGGCAAAGACGGCGCGGCCTCCGGTCACACTCTCTTCGACCGGCTTCCTGATATCGCCGTCAAACCCCGGGAAACGGAGCCGCTGGCCGCACTCAAACAGTGGCAGACAAAGCAGCCTCTGCGCCTGACCGTCTGCGCCGAAAGCCCCGGGCGAGCCGAGGTTCTTGGAGAACTGTTCAAGGATAACGGCCTGGACAGCGAAATCTGCCATACCGATGAAAGTCAGGGGGTGTGGTCGCTGCTGCAGTCGATGCCGAATGACCGGACGATCCGGATTATTGTCCTGCCCCTGACACGCGGATTTATT
>JAUIAZ010000201.1 GCA_030427465.1 Gammaproteobacteria bacterium
CATTCAGGTCATCAATGGCTTGCTCCAGGGTTTCCCAGCGGTCTTCATCCTGAAAGCGGTCAATATCATCAATCAGGTCTTCGTCCATGGTGGCCTGAATCCCCAATGAAGGAAAAACCAGCAGACCTGACTTTTCTCCGTCAGCTGGTAGCGCCAGCAGAGCCGGGTTGTGCAGGGCGGAAAACAGCGAGTTGGAGGCTGCGACTCCGGTCATGCCCATGCCCGTGGAACGGGCATCCTTGTAAGGGTCCGGGGCGGCATCCACGGGGGGAGCCGTGACAACGGCTGCCGTGGCAAAGGCGACGACATAGCGGGACAGTGTGAACCGGGTTTTTTGTTGAGTCGTTGGCACAGCAGACGCTCCGCAAGCTTGAATGATGAGCACAGAGACTAGCAGTCAGACCTTCGCGGCTCTGTTGAGCGGCAATGTTTTTCCGCTAAGAAATGTTATCAGTCTGTTCCATTACGCTTCTGTATACAGGAAAGGCCAAGCAGATCATAAGGTTAGCTTGGTCCTCTCAGGGCCTGTCGCTTCTGGCATGGATTTTCCATTGGAACAGGGAACCGGGGAGTAACCGAAACTGAACAGGTAAAAGACCATGTGGCGCCGTAATCTTGCCATTCTGGGTGTGCTGCTGGGACTGATGTCCTGCACACTGACCCAGTCAGACCACTATCCAGAAGAGACAGGGGAGGCTGTGCTATGGGAGCCGGAAACCCTGCGGGTGAGTGGGTATGCCGCTCTGGATGTGCCCCTCGACGAATCGACCCTGAAACAGCGTCTCTCCGCCATGCGGGCCTCCAAGCTGGATGCTTTCCGGTCTCTGGCGGAGCAACTCTACGGTACGGTCATCTACAGCGAGTCACTCGTCAGTGAGACCCACCTGCGCTCGGACTCTTTCCGCACCATGGTCGATACGGTGGTGAGGGGGGCGAAGGTTGTGGATGTGCGTGAGCTGAAGGAAGGCGGTTATGAAACTGTGGTTGAGCTGGCTCTGGATGCCGAGTTCCGGCGTTGTCTGGACCGGCTGGGGCAGATCCGCCAGAGCGGTCACTGCCAGTCGCCGGCCGCCAGCGGCTTGTCCCTGGCGGAGCCAGAGCCGGCGCCTGTGACCCGGGGTTACCACATTGGCAAAGACCGGCCACGGGGCGAATGATATGAAGCGTTCCGGAGTGCGGGTAGTTGTGAGTATGACAAGCAGGCCGTGGCTTTTCCTGATGTTGCTGCTACTGAGTAGCGCAACGCAGGCGGCAGAAGAGTGGGTCGATGTTCAGGTCACGGTGCCGGTCTACCGTGACGACCTTCCGGCAGCCAGGCAGGCGGGTCGCGAGGAAGCGATACGCGAAGTCACGGCGAGCCAGGGCGGGCATGCCCGACTGGAGGAGCGCCTGGTGGATGGCCAGCTGGAAAGTTCAACCCTGAGTTTTGAATCTGAAGCCCGGATAGGTCGTGTGGTCAAATCCAGTGAGGAACGCCTGGATGCCTGGCTGAAACTCAACTTCCGGGTTCAGCTGGTCAGTGGTCCGATTTGCCAGCCCAGCGGTGCCAGCGACTACCGCAAGCGAATTGCGATCACCCGGTTTGCCTGGGACGACAGCCACAGTGCCCGTATCGGCAGTTTGCATGACTGGGATGCCCAGCTCGCCCAGACACTGGCGTCGGCTCTGAGAAGTTCCTCTCATCTGGTGCCCTTTGATGGCTCCCAGTGGCAACTGTACGACCGGCCTGCCACTGCGCCGACGCAGGAAACTGCCGAGCGCGCGCTGACCCAGGCGATTCACGTGGCCGAAAGTATGGGCGTCCAGTTTGTGGTGTCCGGTGTTATCCGCTCCCTGGCAACCGAAGACCCGGATGCCTTCCGCGATACCGCCTGGAACCGGCTGATGCGTGTCGGCCAGCAGAGCAATCTGGAGCGACAGTTTGTGGTGGACCTGTTTCTGCACGACGGTTTCAGTGGCGCACTGATCTATTCACGACGCTATGCAACTACCGGGCGCTGGAATCCGGATTTGCAGGCCGGTGTATCGCTGCAGGATTCGGCGCTGCTCTCCACCGATTATGGCAAAGCCGTCGTCCAGGAGCTGTACCGCATGGCCAGTGATATACAGGCTCAGGTAGCCTGTCAGCCCTTCATGGCCCGTATCCGGCGGGTGGAAGGCCGGGATGTCCTGTTTGATTCAGGTGCTCATCTGGGCTTCAAGCCGGGAGATGTGTTGCAGGTCTATCGCACGCGGCAGTTACATGATGGTCTGCGGTATCAGGGAACAGAACTGAAGGAGGTGCAGCTGGCCCTGGAAGTAACCCAGGTGCAGCCTGATTTCTCCATCGGTCGTCTGAAGGTCGATCCGACCCGGTTCAATATTCAGCGGGACGACCTTCTGGTTATCTGGTAAGCAATTTCTTTACAGATCCGGAATCATGCTGTATACCTATACATATACTGGTTAAAAAAACAGGTGTGTTATGGAATACAGCATCCTTCAGCATCCGCTAACCCCGATTCTGGTTATTGCACTCGTTTTCGCCATTCAGAAGGTGCTTAGCGGCCCTTCTCGATGGGTATTCGTCCTGTGTTTTGTGGCGGCCGTATTGATGGCACACCTGCTCGGGGATGTCGGCCTGTGGTCGGTGGCGCTGGTTGGCAGTGCCGTCATGACCGCACTGACCGGCTTCGGAAGCCGGTCGGAAGGGTGCGGTGAAGAAGAAAGTCTTGCCGAAGCGGAGAGGCTGCCGGTGTCGGCTGCCTGTGGGGTTGTCCTGCGTCGGACAGATTCAGGCAGTCTGGCTACGGGCCGCTTCCTGAATGCGACTGACCATCGCGCGCAGGCCGTTGCCCCGCGTTGGGCTCAGGTGACGAATAAGGTCCAGACGGCTGAATAGGGCGTTCATGTCGTAAGAGGCAACTTCTTCGGCCGGCTTGCCATTCAGGGCGGCCATCACGATCGCCGCGAGGCCTTTGACAATCATGGCATCGCTGTCAATCAGAACCAGCAGACGCGAAGAGGTATCGTCGCTATCGGGAGCGGCCAGGAACCAGACCTGACTCTGGCAGCCGAGTACGCGGTTTTCCTCGCTGCGATGAGCTTCGGGAAGAGCCGGTGCGAGCTTGCCCAGATCAATGATGTAACCGTAGCGAGATTCCCAGTCATCCAGGAATTCGAAGTTATCAATGATGTCTTCCAGTGTCTGGCTGGTGCCCAAAGGGTTGTCGCGCAGTATCTGTCTGTCGCTTGTACTGAGTTCCCGGTTCATCAAAGCATTCCCAATTCCAGTTTGGCCTCTTCACTCAGCCGGTCGTTACTCCAGGGTGGGTCGAAAACCAGTTCCACTTCCACGTCATCAACATTCGGTACCTTGCTGACCTTGAATTTGACGTCGTCTGCAATTACCGGCCCCATGCCACAGCCGGGTGCGGTCAGGGTCATCTGGATGTGGACCAGATTGCGGCCGTTGACTTCTTCAATTTTCAGCCCGTAGACCAGACCCAGTTCGACAATATTGACCGGGATCTCCGGATCGTAGACGGCTCGCAAGGCCTCATAGACGTTGGCTTCGCTGACCTCTCCTTCACCGACTTCCTGGAAGTTGAAGTCATCCAGGTCTTTGCCGAGTGCATCCGCATGCTTGCCTTCCACTCGGGCCAGATTGCCGTTGTAGACTACGGTGAAAGACCCCCCCAATGCCTGCGTAATGGTCACAAAGGTGTCCGCCGGTATTTCAATCTCGGTACCGGAAGGCACCATCAGCGCCGGGCACTCGCGCTTGGTGAGGACAACCTCGCGTTCCATGGCTGTTCAGCCCTCCGCCGTTTCAGATTCATCGCGGATGGAAAAGCTTTCCCCGCAGCCGCAGGCGTCTTCCATATTGGGGTTGTTGAACCGGAACACCGAGTTCAGTCCCTGTTTGACGAAGTCGATCACCGTACCGTTGATAACAGGCAGACTCTCTTCGTCCACGAAGATGCTGACGTCGTCGGCCACCTGAAAACGGTGGTCGCTGTCCCCGGCTGTCTCTACGAGATCCACCTGATACATGAATCCGGAACACCCGCTGCGCTTTACGCCGAGGCGGAAGCCTTCAGCATCCGGGTTCTGTTGCAGTTGCCTGCGGATGTGTGCGATGGCCTCAGGTGTGGCCTGCAGGCCGATAGTCGGTGTAAAACTCTGAACGCTCATGACAATCTCCCGATTATCCGATTCACTGACACATTAGGATGGCTTTTTTCAGCCCGGCCAGGAACAATCCGACTTCTTCCAGGGTGTTGTAGTAACTGAAAGACGCTCTGACCGTTCCCGGCACGCCAAAAAATTGCATCAGGGGTTGCGTGCAGTGATGCCCGGTCCGCACGGCAATGCCCTGATGATCCAGCAGGGTACCCAGGTCACTGGGATGTGTACCCTCCACCACGAAAGAAAAAACCGACACTTTCTGATCGGCCGTGCCAATCGGGCGCAATCCGCTGATCTCGCGCGCTCCGTGGCTCACTGCCTGCAGGAGTGACTGCTCATGCTGCTGCAGCAATCCGTGATCCAGCCTGTTGAAATAGTCGATGGCTGCGCCCAGACCAATGGCTTCAGCAATGGCTGGTGTCCCGGCCTCAAAGCGGAAGGGGGGCTGATTGAAGGTCGTTCCATCAAAGCTGACCTGCTCAATCATTTCACCACCACCCTGCCAGGGGGGCATTGCTTCCAGCAGCGCATAACGGCCATAAAGTGCGCCGATTCCGGTCGGCCCGCCGACCTTGTGTCCACTGAAGGCATAGAAATCGCAGCCCAGGTCCTGTACGTCGACTTTCAGGTGCGGAGTGGCCTGTGCGCCATCAATCACGGTCGCCGCGCCAGCTTCGCGTGCCAGCTGTATCATCTCCCGAATCGGGTTGATCGTGCCCAGGGCATTGGAGACATGGTTGACGGCAACGATGCGTGTGCGCTCATTCAGTAACGAACGGTAGGCTGTCTGGTCGATCTCGCCTTGTTCGGTGACAGGAACCGGAATCACCCGCGCACCGGTCTGCGCCGCAACCAGTTGCCAGGGCACAATGTTGCTGTGGTGTTCCAGGTGACTGACCAGAATTTCATCGCCTGCGTTCAGGCGAGGGCGGGCAAAACTCTGAGCCACCAGGTTGAGCGCCTCAGTCGTCCCACGTGTCCAGATGATTTCCTGGGTACGCGGCGCGTTCAGAAAACGGGCGACAGTTTCACGTGCCTGCTCAAAGGCTGCCGTGGCCTGATCGCTCAGGGTATGCGCGCCGCGGTGCACATTGCTGTTGATCTGCTCGTAGTAGTTCTGCATCGCCTGCAGCACCGCCCGTGGCTTCTGCGAAGTGGCGGCATTATCAAGATAGATCAGTGGTTTGCCGTGCACCCGCTGATGCAGGATGGGAAAGTCTTCCCGTATCCGGTTTACCGGAAAGCCCTTTTCCAGGGGCTGCTGGGATGCACTCATGCCGGGCCTGCCTCCCCGTAGAAGGGTTCTGCCAGCTGACTGAACCATTCACGCATGTCGGGGTCAGGAATTTCTGCAAAAACCTCCTCGATAAAAGCATGGCTCAGCATGCGATAGGCATCGGTCTGGCCAATGCCACGTGAGCGACAGTAGTGCAGGGCTTGCTTGTCGAGCTGACCGATGGTGGCACCATGGGCACAACGCACATCATCGGCATAAATTTCCAGCTCAGGCTTGGTGTTAACTTCTGCGTTGCGGCTGAGAAGCAGGTTCTTGTTGCTCAGTTCAGCCACGGTTTTCTGCGCGTCCGGGAAGATGTGGATACGTCCGTTGAAAACCGCGCGGGAATGGCCCCCCAGAATGCCCCGGAAGGATTCCTGACTGTTTCCATGCGGAACCCGGTGGTTGAGTGTGGTGTGAAAATCCACATGCTCGTCATTCTTGAGCAGGTATACTCCGCTGAGTTCGGTTTCCGTGCCGGACTCATCGAGATTGATCTCTATGTCGCGTCGCTTTAGCCGGGAGCCCAGGGCAAGCGTGCGGTGGGCATAGTGGCTGTCGCGGCTCTGATCAACCTCAAGCAATCCGATGTGACATTGCTCCGGCGCTTCCAGGCTGAGGCTGTAATGGTCACAACGTGCGCCGGCCTTCAGCAGGATCTGGGTAACGGCAAAGCTTCTGGCTGAAGCCCGCGCTCCGGGCTGAAATATTTCGGTCAGCTGAACCTGGCTGTTTTCCTCAGCCCACAACATCAGCCGCGGAAAGCTCAGGCCCTGCGGATGTTCATGCTGATAGATCACCTCAAGCGAGAGCGAAGTGTCGCGAGGAACACTCACCAGACACTGGGCACCACCAGCGGCAGCATTCAGAACGGCAAACAGGTTGTCTTCGCGGCTTCTCTGCAACAGGCGGGATATCCGGTTACGGTCGGCTTCCTGGGCCTCTGCCAGCGGTGTGCAGACCGTGCCGGCCGGGGCCTGACCTTCGATGCGGACACCGGACCCGGAGAGGTAGATGCGTACCGTGCTCGCCTGGGGCGAGCGAATGGCGTTGCTGCCCTCCGTCACCGTGGCGTCAGACC
>JAUIAZ010000202.1 GCA_030427465.1 Gammaproteobacteria bacterium
CGGGTCGACCATGCCACTGTCGAGCTGGAACTTCATCTGCTCCTGCACCGCTGCAACGGCTGTCATGTCCACAAAGCGGAACTTGCCGCTCTGGATGAGCTTGGTCTGGATGGTATCGGTTATGGATTCAGTATCAATGTGCTCCGTGGTTTTATTCTTGACCTTGTCGATGAACACGATGGGGCGCCGGTTGGCCGTTTCCTGCACCACCGGCGGGAAGCTCAGCAGGTCATCGACCATCTTGGCCGCAATGCTCTGCAGGTCGGTAGAACCGAAGCCCAGAGTGGTGGTCTCCACATCTGTGGCATCCCCGTACTGGATTTTCTGTGAGCACCCTGCAACCGCCACCACCAGGGCAGTCGCCAGTATTATTTTCAACCCTTTCATAAACATAACCTTCTTTCTTTGCTGAATATCCACGATGCCGCTGCGCTCAGTTGAGCACAATCACACGGAAGGACTCGACGCTTGCATTGGGTGCAACAGCCTGAATGGTCGCCGCTTCATAACCCTGAATCACGATCGGGGTCCAGGGGCGGTTATCGATCGCCACCTCGAAGCCTGCCGCATCGAACCACTTGAACTTGTACTTGAACACTTCGGGGTCGTCATCTTCGTTCCGCAACACAACCTGCGCCCGCAGCAGGTCACCGGCATGGGCCGTGCGGAAGTCCTCGATCTTCAGGTCAGCCCATAAAGTACTGCTGCGCGAGACGATCTCGAAAGTCTGGTTTTCGGAGGCAGCGGGATCATAACTTGCTGTTTCATTGACCTGACAGCCGCCCAGTAGCGCTCCCAGGGACAGCATCAGTCCCGCCAGAATTGTACGCTGTGTCATAAGCCCTTCTCCTCGCTTACAGGGTAAAAACCTGTGTCATTCTGCGTCCCCGCACATCGATCACCCTCAACAGGGTACTCCGCCCGGCGCGGATATTCACGGTCACGGGTGCGGCCTCCTGCGGGCCGATTGTCACCGGATACGACCCTGGCTCCAGATTAACGCGCTGAGCCTGTCCCCAGGCCGGTAGCGTCAGCCAGCTGCGCAGATCGGCACTCTCTGACAACACATTGTAGATAGAGGCCGCAAACTGCCCGAGGGCACCACCGGCTCTGGCGGACTCCTGCTGCAACTCATACTTGGCCCAGCCCCGCAACGCCTGTCTGACCAGCATACCGGTCATCTGCTCCTGCAGATGCCGCGCCGCCTGGGCCCCGAAGTCCGCTATGCGGGCCGTCTCGCTGCGCTGCTCACCCACTGCCACAGTGACGGGCTGCAATGGCACCCGGGTTTGCTCCAGATAGGTCGGAAAGGCAATCGATATCAACCCGCCATCCAGAGTGGGTAACGGTAGCTTGAACTCACTCCGGGGTGGAATGAAATCCTGTTCATACAGAACAATCAGCGTGCCTTCGTCCGGGGTCGGCGCATCGTCTGCCCCCTCACCGGCCGCGAGCCCCATCCTACGGCTTACCCGTCGCACGTCCCGACGCAGCCGCTCACTCTGCGGATAGATTTCCAGCGCTTTTCTGTAGTCGACCAGCGCATCATTGAGTTCGCCTGTGGCCTCCCAGAATACGCCCGAGCTGTAAAAAGTGTAAGGGTTCTGAAAAGAAACCTTAACCGGGCCTGCCAGTGTGTCGAGGCCACTGAAATGGGTTGCCAGATCATCCACAGGCACCCTCTTTTCCCGCGCTTTCTGCTCTGCCTCGGCCACTTCGGCTTCGTTCTGCTCGAGCAGGAACTGCTGCTCCAGCGCTGCTTTGCGGAACTCGACAGCGGCCCCCTCCAGGTCATTCAGACCAAGATAGTTGAAGGCCTGGAAGTGGTGCACCAGAATCCGCTCATAGCCCGCACCCCGGTATGGAATGGCATTGTCGTTGGTTACCAGCGAGCCGGTTTGTGCCCCCAGGCGCCGTACCTGAACGGTAGCCGCCAGATCAGACTCCTCGTAGATGCCTGCCGCCACCTCAAAGTGCCGGCGACTGCTTTCAAAATCTCCCTGCAACTGCGCCAGCCGTCCCGCCTCCTGGCGGTAAAGCAGGCGGTCAGGCGCTTCCAGATCCTCCTGTATCGAGTCCAGGTAAGCGTCGACCCCTGCGGTCAAAAGCGCAGACTTCATCTGTTCTGCCTGGGCAGGATAGGGTCGGAACACCGAAGACGAAGCGCAACCTGCCAGCAGGAGCAGACAAAGACAGAAGTAAAGACATTGATAAAAAGTCCGCAGAGACGGATACATAATGCTTCCGGGCGTGCGAATTAATTCAGGCATTGCGGCGCATGGAGACCAGCGATTCTTGTCAGCCTGTCAGAATACCTCAATTGAAATTTGACTACACTGGTAAACACATTCATCGCTGTGAATCCCCCATGAAGTCCAACCATAACCATTTCCATCGTATTTTCCTTTGTCTGATTCCCCTGTATCTCAGCCTGAGCGCCTGTTCCAGCACTCCGCCCGTCACGAATGAAGTACAGGCTATCAGCTCAGCCGCCCTCTCAGAGCAGCCAGCGCCCTCAGCGATCCAATCGATACCAGCCGGATATGCTTCTCTCAGTAACTGGGGCCAGAATTTCTACACCGTGGGCAAGGACTGGGAATTTCTCCTGATTCCAGAGAACAACCCCCAGACCGTACGTTTTGATGCGGATCTGAGCCTCAACGAGTTGCCGCAGGGCCAGTTCTGGGGCTACGCCCTGCGCCATTCCGCCACAGGCCGTACGCTTCCTCTCTATGGTGAGCTTCGCGGAAACGGGACCGACAGGCTGACTGAACGGGAAGTCCAGCTGGTAATGCAGGGCTATTTCAGCCATACCGCGTTTGGCCGCTTCGAGCAGAGTGACTCCACAGCAGATCGCCTGGATTCAGTCGGCCTGAGCGGATTCGCCGGACAACGCTGGAAAAACGGCGAACAGGATGCTTTTAATTCCCACATGATCTCGCGACGTGCGCGTGATGGCAGATTCTGCGAGTTTGTCTATGACTTCTGGGATGCCGGCCGTCAGGGCTCCGGGATCGAGTTCGAAGACCTCAGTACTTTCCGCTTTACCCATGGCCACTCGCTTACACTGAACAAGGAACCCTGGCTGGTCTACCGCAACCTGCCCCGCCCCATCAACCTTTCCCTGCAAGCACCCAGCGAAAAGATACTGCGTCAACTGTTGAGCACTCATGACGAATTGCCACTGGCGCGCTATGACCGCACCTTCCCCTACGCGGAAGATCATCTGGACTGTAAAACCACCCGGGTATTCGGGGGGCAGAATGTCGGCAACAGCCAGCACGAATATAGCCTGTTCTATCGTCCGCTATCACAGTTTGGCAAGCTGGTCGACCGGGGTAAGAGCTACCGCTACCGCAACCAGGGCGGCGTCTATGAGTTTGCCCGCGGCATGTACGGTACCCAGCGAGGCGGCATGGGCAAGTTTCTTGCGCTGAGCCGCTATGAACCCGTCATGGATCGCAGCCGGGAAGGCCGCAGCCTGAACCTCATGAACCTGACAGAGTTCTCCCCCGACCTTCTGTATGCCCGCGGCCCTCAGGGGCAACTCGAAATCTGGCAGGTTGGCGGTGCCGGTGAGAAGCAGCAAGGTTACGTGTTGGGCAACCCCTTGCGACAGCGATTCCCCGTACATATCGAACAGCTGGATGTGCTCACCACCCAGGGTTATCTCATGGAGTGCGCTGATGGACTGCAGCTGCTGGTGGGCAGTTGTGACGGCGCAGTTTTCCCGACAGTTCGCCGCAGTGCCTCCGGGGAGCAGGTCGAGGTCTGGGCGAGTGCAGAAGACCGGACCCTGTTCGCGTGGAACCCCAGCAACAAGAAACTGGAAACCGCTGCACTTCCCCCACTGAGTGAGGGAATGGAAGCACAGACCTATGAGCGGGATCGTTTTCTCTGCGAGCAATTATCAGACAACATGGCGCAGGTCGACCGGCGCCTGCAGCGCCCTTTCCTCAGCAAGCGCCCTTACGCCAGCTGGTATGAGCAGCATGTACCCAGATTCCTCTCCTACGTACAGCAGGGGCAATCGTCACCCCGCAATCAAGGGCCCAAAGATGTGGCAAACCGGCTTGATTATCAGGAGCGCCGTGGCCTGAATGAGATCAGCGAACTGCTCAGCCAGGTGCGCCGGGCCGAAAAACTGGCCAATGCAGACGTGTGTCCGGAAACTCAGGCACTGGCCAGTGAATATGTCCCCATGGTCGCCGAACTGCGCGCCACCCTTATCCAATCGTTGAATGCACTCTGGGAACCCGTCAGGGGTCAGGCGGATCAGTTGAGCTGGGATATCTTCCAGGCCGGTCGTTCCCGTCGCAAGGCGGAAGCGGAGGCATGGCAGCGGCAGTTCTGGGCCAACGCCGTGCAGGATTTCCAGTCCAAAGTGGACATCACGCAAACGGTCAACCAGATCACCGCACAAACCAACCAGATGTACCAGAACGCTCTGCGCCAGCAGGAAGCCTACCGGCAAGCACGGGAACGGGCTCGTGCCCAACAGCAGCCGGCGCCTGTGGCAGAGAGAACTCAACCCCGGACACCTGCACCCAACGCGCCGGTGACGCCCCAGAAAACCCAACGACCGGCCTACGAAGGTTTCCCAGCGCAGCAGGAAATCCGCATTCAGGTTCCCAACGCCGTGGCTTTGGGTGACCTGGAAAAAGGAGGCACTCATGGCGGCACTCGCGAAGTTGTCATCCCGGGCAGCGGACCTTCCGGGAATCCGGGCAGTGCGTCAGGTTCCGGGAGCCCGGGTTCCAGTAGCAGCAACCAGAACAAACCCTCGGGTACCCCACCTGAGCGGCCCACCAAAGTGTTTCTCGAATCACTGGCTTACTGCTACAGCAAAGTCGAAGGCAAATGGTTCTGTGACGGGATAACCCAGAAGACCCTCACCTCAGATCCACTGGAAACCTCTCTCAGTCTGGTCGGCTGCAAATCTCCCCGTAAGTGGGTGAATTTTGAGGAAGGTCGCCTGTACTTTTGTGACCAGAAACGGCTCGATCCTCAGGCCGAGACCGGCAAGATAACCTGGAATCGCGATATATCACGATGGCGGAATATTCCACAAGCGCTGCTGGATCAGAGAAGGACGTTCAACGAGCGGTAAGTGTCGCAGCCCCACCCTGACCACGGCGTGACTTGTTCACCCGCTTGGCCCGGGCAGATCGGGCCACCTTGAGAGACTGTGAAACCCAGTCCTCAAGGGCCGCTGCATCATTAAAAATTTCGGGTGGCGCGAGGCAGTAGGACATGCGAAAAGGTTTGCCATTGCGCTCATACTGAAAAGGCGGAAGCCCCCGCTTCGCGTAACGTTCTGCCAGTTTATTGTCCACCTTCAGGTAAAGCTGTTCATCAGCAATCAGCCCGACCATGACATCATCGATATACACGCCATGACCGCCGAACATCGCTCTGGCGCGGGGAATGCCCAGCACCTGAAACTCGGCGAGCAGGTAGTCAATCAAGGCCTGGACACCCTCCTTCGCGGAGGTTTCAGAAACCATATTCACGCTCCACTCTGGCAATACGCACCCGATAGGCGGCATACCATTGCTCACGCCCCAGTCGCTGGGCTTCGATGTGCGCGACATCGGCCTTCCAGTGAGCAACAGCCTGCAGATCAGTCCAGTAAGAGACCGTAATGCCGAGCCCCTCGCGGGCTGACTCGACACCGAGAAAACCCGCCTGCCCCGCAGCCAGCTTCAGCATGCGCATGGCCATATCCTCATAACCATAATCACCTTCATTGCGAATGGAGGTAAAAATAACGGCATAGTAGGGTGGTGCCGGGGTTAGGGTGATATCACTCACAAAGTATCCACTCAGGTTATCTGCTGTGTTTCTGAGGACAACTCTGTCACATGGTCGACTGAAGCGAAAGCCACCAGCTCACTGGCTTCGAGTGACAGGAGGTAGGACTCTGCCCAGGAAGACAAACAGACACCGGCGTCGTCCCAGAGAAACCAGACGACAGAGGCCAGCGCCGAGTTTCTCCCCAGTTCGGTGATCTCAAGATCCTGATAGCTGCAACGGCTGCAGCCCCTGTCCCGATAGTCATCCAGATAGTACTGAAAATGCGCGGAGATTTTGGCCATCGTCGCCAGCACCCGGCTGCGTCCCGAAGCTTCGCGAACCAGATAGGGCGTTGAAAATTTCCGGGCCACCCGGCTCCCATCACCGCTGGCAAAGGCCTCGATAAAGTCCTCAAAGTAGGCCGTGATCCGGCTTTTATCAGGGTTTTTCTGCGCCATTTTGTTCATGCATAGACCTCAAAACCAATCCAGACGTAAGCGATGTAGCCCGCCAGCAGTATGCCACCTTCCAGACGGCTGAGACGTCTGGCGGTATACAGGAACCCCAGCGCCATCAAAGCCGTACCCAAAAGAACCCACTGGTCGAATTCCACCACTCGCAAGTGAAGCGGCAGTGGTTGCAGAAGACAGGACACACCGAGAATACCCAGCAGGTTAAAAATATTGCTGCCCAGAATATTGCCGACTG
>JAUIAZ010000203.1 GCA_030427465.1 Gammaproteobacteria bacterium
TGGTGACGGATGAGCGTTTTCGCCGACTGTTCTCAGGCGATATTTCAGCCGCTGCCCCCCCTATGCGCCCCCACGGCTGGGCCACTGGCTATGCCCTGTCGATTTATGGCACAGAATACACCCAGCAATGCCCCTTTCGGACCGGTGATGGCTACGGCGATGGTCGCGCCGTTTCCGTATTCGAGGGGGTTATCCATGGCCAACGCTGGGAAATGCAGTTGAAAGGGGGCGGCACAACGCCCTACTGCCGGGGTGCCGACGGCCGGGCTGTCCTGCGTTCGAGTGTGCGGGAGTTTCTGGCTCAGGAGCATATGCACGCACTGGGTGTGCCGACATCACGCTCACTCACTCTTTATGTTTCAAAATCTGAAACTGTCACACGTCCCTGGTATAGCGAAGGCTCGAGCACCAGTGACCCGGATATTCTGGTGGATAACCCGGTGGCCATCTCTACCCGAGTGGCGCCCTCCTTTCTGCGCGTTGGGCAGCTTGAGCTGTTTGCGCGTCGGGCACGCAGCCAGGCGCACCCTGGGGCCATGAAAGAGCTGCGAATGATCGTGGAGCATCTGATTGAAAGAGAATACCGGAAAGATATTGATCCGGAGCTCCCCTTCGAAGATCAAGTGGTTGAACTGGCCATGCAGTTTCGCCAGCGTCTGACCTCGCTGGTGGCCAACTGGCTGCGGGTTGGTTACTGCCAGGGTAACTTCAACAGTGACAACTGTGCGGCTGGAGGCTTTACTCTGGATTACGGCCCCTTTGGGTTCTGTGAGATCTTCGATCCGGAATTTCAACCCTGGACCGGTGGCGGCAGGCACTTTTCATTCTTCAATCAACCTACCGCCGCTGAAGCGAACTTCCATATGTTCTGGAAGTCCTTACGGCTTCTGTTGCCTGAAGATGGCGAAACCCTCGGGCGACTCGATCAGATTCGCCAGGGTTTTGCCGACGAAATGGGTGCGCGAATCAAGAGCATGTGGGCTGGCAAACTGGGCCTGACTGACTATGATCCCGAACTTGTTACCCAAATGATTGAGTTGATGACCCGGTCGGAGGTGGACTACACCCTTTTCTTTCGGGAGTTGTCCCATATTCCGGAAGACGTCTCTGCACTAAAAAAAACGTTCTACGTGCAGACCCCAGCGGACATTGATCAGCAATGGCAAACCTGGCTGACACAGTGGCGTGAGCGGGTCAGCTCCGGCAAGGACCTGACTGAAGTCTCGGTAAAAATGAAGCAGGTAAACCCCAAATATACCTGGCGTGAATGGCTGATTGTTCCCGCTTATGAACAGGCAATGCAGGGCGACTATTCACGGGTGAAAGAGCTGCAAACTGTGCTCAACCACCCCTATGACGAACAAACGGAAGCGGTTGAGAATAAATTCTACCGCCTGAAACCCAGAGAGTTTTTTAATGCAGGTGGCGTTTCTCACTACAGCTGTTCTTCTTGATTCTGAGTACGCCTGTCAGCCATCAGAAGGTCTTGCTGAATATGAAACCACCCCAGAGCAAGGTTCTGTCACCCTTGCCTTCCTTGATTTCCGATGACTGAGCACGCAGTACGTAGCTGAATTTATAGGCATCCAGGAAGGAGTGCGTATAACCGGCCCAGGCCTCCAGCAACCCGATATTCAACTGGGATCTGGAAATGGTGTGCTCACTGTCCCTGAACTGCCCTTCCAGAAAGGCATTATAGATCCGCACTTTGGCTGCTATTCCCCCCCAGAAATAACTTTCGTTGGAACGCCCGCTGTTAAGGCCGGAAACACCTTCCCCATAGGTACTCAGCTCGGGATTGAAGCGCTCACTGGGTGAGGATATCAGGCCATCACGAAATACCAGCGCTGCACCCACCTCAGTCAGGTAGCCGACGGAGCCAAAAAAAGTCGACTTCCACTGATTGTCTCCGGATCTGTCCCCCAGCGGCGAGTGATAAGCCAGTGAGTAGCGGGCTGTCAGCTCACCCCCATCTGAAACCTGGTGTCGCCAGCCCTCAGCCTTGGGACTGTCGATAATCTCATGGACCAGATTCTGGCCATTCTCGAAGATATCCAGTCCCAATACGCCAATGGTCAGCGTCGATGTCCAGGTATTGTCACTGCCCTGGATCGATTGGCTCCGGGACGATGACAGATAGACCAGACTGCTGTAGGGCCGGTCATCTTCAATGACTGGAGAGCTTGAGATCTCTTCTGGCGTGAATCCATAGACACCGAACTCCAGTGCTCCGGGACCCTGATCTGAAGTACCTTCAGGAAGAATCAACGCATCGATGGCGTTCAGGCTGCGACCGGTCAGATTCCAGTCACCCTGCAGGCCATCGCCTGAATAGGCGATCGCAACGCCGGCGGTATAATCCCGGTCATTCTGGATCGGGGAAAACAAGTCATTGTCCGCCGACAGCGTCAAAACAGACGGTGTCGCAGAGTGCGCAATCGCTACGGAGAAAAGCACGGGCGCCAGTAAAGGCTTTAGTAATTTTGGAGAGAACATTTGCTTGCCATTGCTTGGTTACTTCAATGGCGACAGTTTTCCGTTTTAGGTGCCGTAAAACCAATCAAAGGTTAAGATACTTACCATTCATTTTTGTGATATTTTTATCTTTTTATAACAGGTATTAATTATGTGTATACCAATTCGGCGTATACATGGGATCAGCGGCAGAGACGCACAAAAAAGCACCCGGTCATTTCCTGGAAACCCACTAGAGGACAGGAAATACACCCGGGTGCAAGGGGGAAGAGACAGGTTACAGACAGGAATCAGGAGCTCGCATCTTCATAGACGCGTTGCCCTTTCTCGAAACGGAAGGCCCTCTTGGTGTCAACCGAGGTCTTGAGCGCCGCCCGGTGCTGGATAGCACGATCCCCAACATATTCTCTCTGGCCTCTCACCGTGCGATAGTCCCCTGAATAAGGAGCAGGAACAGCATTCAGCACATCCACGACACGACGGTCGTTCTGGCGATCAGCCTGACCTTCAGCCAGCGCGGCCTGAGAAGCGATTGCAAAAACGGTAGCAAACAATACGGTACGAACTTTCATGATTTTCTCCAGAATATCCAATAAGTGCCAGGCGCTGTGGCCCTGGCTTGAAGCGCATCATGTCAAAAGAAACCGATTAAATTAAATAATGCTTTTGAATATCTGACATCACATTTTGGAATGTCTGTTTAGATTAAAGCTGCCGAACACGGTGATGGGACAGCCCAATTGCTACCGGGGGACTGAAAGTCTGCTCCAGAAGAACCTGCGACACAAAACCATCACACGGCATGATGTGAGCCATAGTGTTATATAACTTATCAAAAAGCACTGTAACTGAGATGATTGTGCCGATACGACGCTGGACAACGCCTCTTGGCAGACAGGTTCAGCGCAACTAATCCGCCTGAATGAGGATTGCCATGAAAGCATTTTTCTATACCAAAACCGGGCAAGCCGCAGATGTCCTGGAAATCTGTGAGTTTCCGACACCACGACCCAGAAAAGGTCAGGTGCGCGTACAGGTCAGGGCCTCCGGCGTCAATCCCTCCGACACCAAGAGACGCAGCGGGCAGTCTCCCCAACCCTTCCCGATCGAATCCGTTATCCCTCACTCAGATGGTTCCGGAGTGATCGACCGCCTTGGTGCCGGCGTGGACGACGCATGGCTCGGCAAGCGTGTGTGGTTTCACAACGCCCAGTGGGATAGCCCGCAAGGCGCTGCGGGCGAATATGTCACCCTGCCTCTTGAGCACGTAGCCTGTCTGCCCGAACAGGTGCCTTTTGATGCCGGAGCCACCTTTGGTGTCCCGCTCCTGACTGCCTGGTACGCAGTTCATTGCGGAGGAAACCTTGAAGACAAAACCGTCTTCATCTCCGGAGGGGCAGGCAGCGTGGGCGCCTATGCCATACAGCTAGCCAAGAAACAGCGGGCCCGCGTAATTACCACCGTCAGCGGCCCTGAAAAAGCGCGGATCGCACGCAAATTCGGCGCAGATCATGTGATCAACTACCGGGAGGAGAACACGGAGGCTGTTGTTCGTGAGATCACCGGGGGTGACGGTGTTGCACACTGCATTGAAGTCAACCTCAGCGCGAATGCCAACCAGATACCACGACTGCTGGCGCAGGGCGGCACGGCCGCCATTTATGGCAGTGAAGACCGCGGCTTCCACTTTGAAAACATACTAGAGCTGTTTTCAAAGCGCCTGAACCTGGCATTTTTTCTGGTATATAACCTGCCCGCCGATATTGTGCAGCAAGCCAAACAGGAAATTCATGAGCTACTGGTGAACAACCAACTCCAGTTTCATGTCGGGCAGGTCTTCGAGTTCAGCGAAATTGCCAAGGCCCATGAAGCAGTCGAACAGGGAAGCGTCACCGGTAATGTGGTACTGTGCCAGTGTCCGGCCCAGATCTCTGACTATTTGCAGAAGCTGGACAAGATTTCCTGATGCTTGAACACGCGCTGGCGAAGTATGTAAGAGAGCTTTTCCCTAAGCCAGAGAATACCGGGATCCCGCTCCGAACGCTTATGCCAGTACGCACTGATGCGGGTGTGCGGGATTTCTACCGGGGATTTTCTGCCAACCAGCCGACCTGAGAGCAGCTCTGCCTCCACCGTCAGTGAAGGCAGCATACCGATCAGGTCGGTATTGGCGATCAGACGCGTGGCACTGCCAAAGCCGTTTACCGTAACCGCTACCCTCCGGGTACGCCCGATCTCCGCCAGAATCTGATCTACAAAGCCGAAGCTGTCGCCTGACAACGAGATCAGCAGGTGCTCTGCCGCCGTAAAGCGATCCAGCGTAAACTCGCCTTCGGTCAATGGATGCCCCGGACGCATGACACAGCAATAGCCTGACTCGTAGAGAAACTCACTGGTTATAAGGGAGGGCATGAGGCTGGTCGGCGCAATCAGGAGATCAACTTCAGCATCGTTGAGCACCCGCTCCCCATTGATAATGGTATAAGGCACCGTATGAATGGCAACACCCGGGGCCTCTGCCTCGATCAGTTGCCTCAGCTGCAGCCAGGCGATGTCGACCACCCCGTCGGCAGCGGCAATCCGGAAGGTTCTCTCCGATGTCGCCGGGTCAAACACATAGGGGTCCATCGCATCTACAATCACTTTCAGAGGGTCACGGATGCGCGCCCAGAGGTCCTGAGCATGAATGGTCGGCTGTATCTTGCGGCCATCTTTGACAAACAGTTCATCCTTCCACAAATGACGCATCCGGGACACTGCGTTGGATACCGCAGGCTGGGTCATGTTCAGCCTCTCCGCCGCCTTGGTGATGGAGTTTTCGGTCATGATGGCATCAAAGACCATCAGCAGATTGAGTTCCTGGGTGCGCACGTTCAAACCTCTCTGGGTCGGTTTCACAGGAAAGACAGACTCATTACACCAAGTGATGTAACGCATATTTTATTATAATTATTTTTATAGTGCCTACCCCCATCATAATTCCGCATCGCTCAGTCTTTAGCAGAGGAATCAATGATGAAATTCAGGGCCATTACCAGCACCCTTGCTGCCATTCCCGCACTTTTCCTGCTGGCCGCTTGCGGCCCAGAGCAGGGAACCCAGGGCGCACCGGCCATGCCAACTGTCTCGGTTGCGCCGGTTATTCAGGAAACCATAACCGAATTGAACGAGTACAGCGGACGCCTGGCTGCTCCCGAAGCCGTTGAACTGCGCCCACGCGTTTCCGGCCATATCGACAAAGTGATGTTCCGGGACGGTCAACTGGTTGAACAGGGTACGCCATTGCTGCTGATTGACGCCAAGCCCTTCGAAGCCCGTGTCCAGCAACTGGAAGCCGACCTTGAGCAGGCCAGGAGTCGCGCGAGTCTGGCTCAGGCAGAACTTCGCCGTGCTGAGAAACTGATCCGTAAGAATGCCATCGCGCAGGAAGTGCTGGATAGCCGTCAGGCTGAGTACCAGCAAGCCGCCGCGCAAGTAAAGTCTGTAGAGTCAGCGCTGAAGCTCGCCAATCTTGACCTGGCTTACACCACCGTCAAAGCACCGATTACAGGCCAGGTATCCAATGCCTTTGAAACCCGCGGCAATTATGTCACCGCCGGGCAAAGCGTACTGACTGAGATCGTTTCAACTGATCGCCTGTATGCTTACTTTGAAGCAGACGAACGATCCTACCTGGACTACCGCAAAGCCGAGAAAAAGGGTCTGGTTCCCTCAAATCGCTCCGGTGAGGCTCCGGTATTCATGTCCCTCGCCGGTGAAAAAGAATACGCCCATGAAGGGACCATTGATTTCGTCGACAATAAAGTCAATGAGTCCACCGGGACAATCCGGATGCGGGCGGTTTTTGACAACGCCGATAACCTGCTTGTCCCTGGCCTGTTTTCCCGGCTACGGGTCGTCGGCTCAGCTTCCTATGAAGCCATCCTGATTCAGGATGCTGCCATCGGGACCGATCTCGACAAACAGTTTGTGCTGGTTCTGGACGAGAACAACG
>JAUIAZ010000204.1 GCA_030427465.1 Gammaproteobacteria bacterium
CACACCATTACCGATCATACAGGCCACGTGCTCACGCAGGATGCCCGAGGGAATCAGGTGAAGCACGGTCTTTTCCTGGCCAATCACCAGGGTATGTCCAGCATTGTGCCCCCCCTGGAAACGCACAACGGCGTCCACATCCCCGGTCAACAGATCGACAATCTTGCCCTTGCCTTCATCTCCCCACTGGGTTCCAAGGATGACAACATTTTTTCCCATCGCGCTCTATCTCCTGCCACTGCCCGATAAAGCCAGCGACCTCAATTCACTTTCTTTCCGAATACTCAGACCCAGCTTTCTACCAGCCAGCGCCCGTCCTCTGCCTGGACAAAACGTCTCTGGCAGCGTTCTTTCAATGCGTATTCCGCTTCCCCTGGCATGGCCACAATCACGGTCTCCGTCATCCTGGCCTTCTGGATTTCCTGCCAGAGTGCCGGATCATCCGATTGAGGCGCCATTATAGCGTCTCGATTCTCAAGGGAAAGCCCGGACTGAAATCCGAGCAGGGCCCGCAGGTCCAGACTGAAGCCAGTAGCGGCCCGGTGCTCCCCGAAACTGGCACCCACACCGTCATATCGCCCCCCTTCTGCCAGCGCCTGTCCCTGCCCGGGGGTGTAGACGGCAAAAAACAGACCGGTGTGATAGTGATACCCACGCATCTCGCAGAGATCAAAGCCAATATCAACGTCTGGATAACGCGCAGCAATCAGGCTACACACACGCTCCAGGGTTTCCAGGGCAGCCACGATTCCACTGTCGCCGTGAAAGGCCGCGCGAAGTGAACGGATATCTTCAAGCGCAAGGATCTTGCGCGGCAGCATGCGTACCAGTTCGGCGATTTCGACAGAGGCAATGTGCGCCGCGATGGCGTCAACCTCTGGCACAGACTTGCGCTGCCAGGCACTGAACAAACGGCCGGCCTCGGCGGGCTCAAGTCCGGAAAGCTCAAGCAAGCGCCGTGCAATGCCTACGTGCGCCAGATCGAGATGCAGTGAAGGTACTTCAGCCGCCCTCAACGCCTCGAGCATCAGGGAAATGATCTCAATATCGGCCTCCAGGCCCGGCACGCCAAACAGCTCGCAACCCGATTGAAGGGGCGTGCGTCCGGACAACTGGTTCTTGGCCCGGGTTCGCAGGACGCTACCGATGTAACATAAGCGGTTGGACTGCCCGGACTCATGCATACGACTGTCGATCCGGGCGACCTGAGGAGTCATGTCAGGCCGGACCCCCATCATGCGACCACTGATCTGGTCGGTGAGCTTGAAGGTCTGCAGATCCAGATCCTGGCCAACGCCGGTCAGCAAGGCATCCAGAAACTCGACGAGTGGCGGAAACACCAACTGGTAGCCCCAGTGCTGATAGGTTGAAATCAATTTACGACGGAGGTTCTCAATACGCTGGGCTTCTGCCGGCAGCAGTTCTTCCACGCCGTCGGGAAGTAACCATAGGGTAGATTGCTTTGTCATAAGCGGGTATTTCGTGTCCTTGCACAAACGAAAACCGGGGCGTTGCCCCGGCCTTTTTACCTTTGATCCTGTTTAAGAAATCTCAGGAACTGACTGTCGGGTTCCATAACCATGATATCCGACTTGTCCGCGAAGGTCTGCTCGTAGGCATTCAGGCTACGGTAAAAGGCATAGAATTCAGCGTTCTGATTGAAGGCATCTGCGTAGATCCTGGCCGCAACCGCATCGGCTTCACCGCGGATCTGCTCAGCCTGCTTATAGGCATCCGCCTCGAACACCACTTTCTGGCGATCTGCGTCGGCGCGAATACCCTCCGCCAGCTCTTCACCCTTGGATCGGTGTTCCTGCGCAATTTTAAGTCGCTCTGACTCCATTCGCTCATAAACAGAGGCGCTTACATTGGTCGGCAGGTCGATGGCTCGAACCCGGATATCGATGATTGCGATACCGAATTCATCCTGGGCTATCCGGTCCAGATTCGCGGTCAGCTCATCCATCAGTTCTTCCCGCTCACCGGCAACCACCTCATGCATGGTGCGTTTACCGAACTGGTCACGCAACCCTTTGTCAAGACGCGCCTGAAGCAGGCTCACCGCATTGGCTTCATTACCCGCGGTGGTTCGGTAGAAGTCACCGACATTGAGGATCTTCCAGGTGGCGTAGCTGTCTACGTCCAGCGGCTTTTTCTCAATGGTCAGATAGCTTTTGGTCGGCAGCGCCATGGCCAGAACACGCACGTCGAACAAACGCTCCTGATCTACAAAAGGCAGTTTGAAGTGCAGACCAGAACCGATATCCGACTTGATCATTTCGCCAAATCGCAACAGTACGGCACGATGCGTTTCCGGCACAACGTACACTGACTGCATCAGGATCAGCAGAGCCAACAGGACGACGACAAGAATACTGGTAGATCTGGGACTCATGCTTATCTCCTGTTTCTCAGTGGGTTATTGTCACGATTGCGCATCTCACTCAGGCGCGCCGCCGATTCGTTCAGGGAATCCATGACAGCCTGCGAGTTGCTTACTTCAGGCATGCCCGCGGAGGACTGCATCATGCGATCCAGAGGCAGGAACATGACGTTACCTGCCCCCTGAGACTGGTCAATAAGCACCTTGCTGGTGTTGGAGTAGATTTTCTGCATGGTATCCAGATACATCCGCTCACGGGTAACTTCAGGCGCTGTTTCATAAATGGCCAGTACACTCAGGAAGCGCTGGCTTTCACCTTCCGCCCTCGAAATCACCTCAGACGCGTAGGCGTTGGCTTCTTCCAGGATCCGTTGTGAGCGACCGCGAGATTCAGGAACCACCTTGTTGCGATAGGCTTCTGCCTGGTTAACCAGCTTCTGCTCGTCTTCCTTGGCACGCTGCACATCCTCGAAGGCAGCCTTGACCTGACTGGGTGGCTGCGCAGCGTTGATGTTGACACTACGCAACTGAATGCCTGAACCGTAAAAATCCAGGTAACGCTGAAGACGCTCTTCCACACGGATGGCAAGAATTTCCCGGCCTTCAGTCAGCACCTGGTCCATCTCGGTACCACCCACTTCATGCCGCAGCGCACTGTCAGTCGCGAAGTCGAGTGTGGTCAGGGGGTCTCGCATGTTCAGCAAGTAATTTTTCAGGTCGCTGATTACAAACTGCACTTCCAGATCAATGTCGACGATATTCTCATCTTCCGTGAGCATATGCCCCTTTTTCTTCTGGTTTCGTACAGAAGTCACCTCTTCGATGAAAACCCGGTCAACCAACGGAATGCGGAACTTCAGCCCCGGCATCTCGGTGGTATGGTACTCACCCAGCCGCAAGACGACGGCCCGTTCTTTTTCATCCACCCGGTAGACACTGTTGTAAGCCAGTAGCACCACCACGACAACGAGTAACAGCACGAACAGACCCGCACCCCCGCTGCTGCCGGAGGTACTCCCCCCGCCTTTCTTTCCTCCACCAAACAGACCGCCGAGTTTGTCGAGGCCTTTGCGGATCACTTCATCCAGATCCGGTGGCCCATCATTGCGGCCGCCTTTGCGTCCAGTTCCCCAGGGATCCTGATTGTTCCCACCGGGTTCATTCCACGCCATGCGTTACTTTCCTCTTTTCCTGAATGTTGACGAGACTAGCTACGGTACGTTCCGAAACAGGTTTTGGTCGTTAATCTGCGCTAGTCTATGGACTCACCCCCCGGGGAGCAAGTGTATTGCGGGTGTTTGCGCGTTCCTTACGGATTTTTCAGCTGGTTTGATTCGACTCATGGTGCATGAGCTGACGCCAGTCTGATTCCGGCATCCGCACCGAAAGAATCACGGTACCGTCTTCATCAACGGCTTCGGAGATTACAGCCTTGGCAGCATAGAGCCTCGCTCTCAGGCGTCCCTGCCCCGGCTGCAGGCGCAAGGTTTCCTCAACCATCACTTCGCCCAGACGCTCACCGACGGCCTGAAAAAGGAGTTCGACGCCTTCCCCTGTCTGGGCCGACAGCCAGACACGGACAATCTCTCCCGCCTCGTTCCGGTCAGCTCGGGGAGGAAAGTCTGTCAGCGCATCAATTTTGTTCATCACCTGGATTACCGGTACCTCCTCGGCTCCGATTTCCTGCAGCACGGATTCGACTGCTTCAATGTTATCTCGCCGGCGCGGATCACTGGCATCAATGACATGCAGCAAGATTTCCGCCTGAACGGTCTCCTCCAGGGTAGCCTGAAAGGCGTCAACCAGTTTGTGCGGCAGGTGCCGGATAAACCCCACAGTATCGGCCAGAATAAGCGGCCCGAACTCAGGCAGTTCCAGGCGACGGAGGGTCGGATCAAGGGTCGCGAACAGCTGATCTGCGGCATACACGCCACTATCGGTCAGGCGATTGAAGAGGGTCGATTTTCCAGCGTTGGTGTAACCGACCAGGGATACGGTCGGAATGTCAGCCCGTCGCCGGGCCCGGCGACCCTGCTCACGCTGCACACGTACCTTTTCCAGGCGCTTGTGAATGGCTTTGATCCGCTCCCTGAGCAGTCGGCGGTCGGTTTCCAGCTGGGTTTCACCCGGCCCCCGCAGGCCAATTCCGCCCTTTTGCCTTTCCAGGTGGGTCCAGCCTCTGACCAGTCGGGTAGACAGGTGCTCAAGCTGAGCCAGTTCAACCTGCAGTTTTCCTTCATGGGTACGTGCCCGCTGGGCGAAGATATCCAGTATCAGACCGATACGGTCCAGCACCCGCACCTGGAGCGCTTTCTCGAGGTTTCGTTCCTGACTGGGAGAAAGGGAATGATTGACCAGAACCACCTGAGCACTGTGTTCAATGACGGCGAGCCGGATTTCTTCCAGCTTGCCGGTTCCGACAAAATACCGTGCGTTTGCCTGACGGGGAGATCCCACCACCAATCCGACCGGATCGGCACCAGCAGCCAACGCCAGTTCGGTAAATTCCCTGGGGTCTTCCCTTTCATCATCCTGGGGCAAGTCAATGTGAACGAGCACGGCCCGTTCACCTGACTGGGGTCTGTCAAACAATGGCGTTACCGGTGATCAGGCGCCGCCACCTTCGCCATCGCCCTCTCCGGTAGGAGCAAGACGGACATTACGGGCAGGAACCACCGTTGAGATGGCATGCTTGTATACCATCTGGCTTACCGTGTTCTTCAACAGGATCACGAACTGGTCGAACGACTCGATCTGACCCTGCAGCTTGATGCCATTGACCAGAAAAATGGATACAGGGATGCGTTCCTTCCGTAGCGCGTTAAGGTAAGGGTCTTGTAGAGATTGCCCTTTTGACATTTCTTTCTCCTAGATTGTAAAGTCGAGTAGTCGACAGGCGACACGCTTGTCTTTGGCAGTATAGCATGATTCGTCACAAAGGTTATGGGCTCTTTGAGACGGTTCATTTTTCTGTGCGCGCCCGCCCATTATCAACTGGTGACCGGCCCCTGGTCAGCCGAATTCAGGGCCTCCCTGATCACACGGACCCAGCCCTGCAGATTTTTCTGCGGGTCTCCCTGCAGCCATCGAAGCCCTTCCCAGGATCGCATCCATGTCCACTGCCGTTTGGCCAATTGTCGCGTCGCGGCTTTCCCGCGCTCAACCATGGACTCATAGGGGACGTCTCCGGCCAGATACTCCCAGACCTGACGATACCCTACAGCACGCATGGACGGCAGATCCAGGCTCAGATCAGGCCGGCCATACAGCCCCCGCACTTCGTCAACAAAGCCTTCTGCCAGCATCTCATCAAAGCGCTGATTGATGCGCTGATAGAGAATGTCGCGATCCCCTGGCTCAATCGCGAAAGACAGAGCCCTGAAACCAGGTGCATCCGGGCGGTTATCCCACTGCCTGCTGCCCTCTGCTCCGGCAGACCAGAAGGAAGACAGGGGCTTGCCGCTTAGCTCAAGCACTTCGAGGGCACGCTGAATACGCTGCCGGTTATGCGGATGGATCCTGGCAGCGGCCAGCGGGTCTGACTCAGACAGGCGCGCATGCAGGGCGGGCCACCCCAGGGAAGCAGCCTCTTCTTCCAGCCTTGCCCGAATGGCCGGATCGGCAGACGGCATATCTCCCAGGCCATGACACAGCGCCTTGAAGTACATGGAGGTTCCCCCGACCAGTACCGGCACCCGGCCTTCTTGCCGGGCCCGCTGGATGGATGACCGGGCCGCCTCGCAAAAATCTGCAACACTGAAGGGATAAGCGGGATCACAAACATCAATCAGATCATGCGGATAGGCGGCCAGCGTCTTCGGGTCGGGCTTGGCACTCCCAATATCCAGCCCGCGGTATACCAGCACAGAATCCACACTGATCAGACGCACCGGCAGGCTGTCTGCCAGCGCCATGGCCAGGGCTGTCTTGCCCGTGGCGGTCGCTCCCATCAGCAGAATGGCTGGCATGCGATCTGCCATCAGCGCCCTCGCAAGAACAGTCGATCCAGGGCTGGCATATCCATTGAAACCCAGGTCGGGCGTCCATGATTGCA
>JAUIAZ010000205.1 GCA_030427465.1 Gammaproteobacteria bacterium
TGCGGATAAACGCATACCCTGGCCCGAGTACCAGTTCGTAGCCAATCTGATCATAAAGCTCCCGGTACACACTGTCATAATCCCGGAACAAGGCGTCGAAACGCTCGTTCGGAACCCGCTCTCCATCTTGCACGGTATGGGCATTGATCACCCGGCCATGCATGAGTTCGCGAAATATCTGGCGGCTCAGCGCCTTGTTCAACATGTTTGACTCTCCTGCTGTTTCACCGTGCGTAGCGGGTAGTATTCCAGACACAGACCGGCATGCCGGATCCGGCGCAGACCGGGACTGGGCTGCAAGCGCTGACCGGCGATCCGCCCGCGCACCCAACCCAGCGCATCCAGCAGATCAGCCAGTGCGTAGTCACTGAGCTGCTGCCCCAGATACTCGTGAAGCTGCTGGTGCAGATCTTCCACCATGTCCGGCAAGGGATAGCCCATGGCCAGACGCTTCAGCTGTTCCTTGCGCAAGGCCTGGCGTCTGGCACCCTGCTCCTGAAAGCCTGCTCCCGAGAGCTGCGCCACGGCTGTGCCGCCATGGCGGGCCCGTACAAGCGGCAACTGAACGCGCATCCATTCGTCGAACAAGGGCTTCTGGGCGGCTCCGTGAAATTCCAGACGCGCATCGAAGCGGTGACGCTTGAGTCCGGCAAAACTGGCGCCACCCAGTTCGTCGAGGCACTCGCTGTCCAGCAGCCTGGAGCGGCCGCCGGCAAGATCGGACACCCGCTCCCGCAGGCGGTTGTAGGCTTCCTCAATACAGTCGTACTGATGCCGCTGCAGCGCACTCTGACGGACATAACGCTCCAGGGTCTTGCGTATATTCTCTACATCCTTGGCGTAGGAACGGATACTGTTCTTGGCAAACTGGATTCGCTGACTCAGCCCCGGAAGACCGGCAGACAGGAGGATGGAAGCACACTCACCCGCTGCAGTCAGTGCCGGCAGGCCTTCCGGATAATGCTCCTGCTCATTCAGAAAACGCAAAGTGGGTAGCACATGGCGTGAGTAGATGCGGTTCACTTCCTGAAGCGCAAAGGCGGTTTCACGGACAGATTCGCGATCCCCGGGGTTCTCTTCCTCAATCAGGCGGCTCAGATGTTCAGCCTGTCCCTGAAGACTGGCAACGTTCTGCCGGATACGTCCCAGCACGTTGCCCAGACGATCCATCAGTAACTGCAAGATGTCTTCGAAACCGGCGTCGCCCTGTGTGACCGGGACTGACTGAAGGCGCTGCAGGCTGTGGTTAAGCTCCAGCCGCAGGCTCTCCAGCTGCTCCGGTGTGAGTTCGCGCAGACGTGAGCGCTCCAGGTGCCGGAAAAGTTCCATCAGGAAGGGCTGGAAAACCAGGCTGCCGCGAGCCTTGTCCCAGGCCGCCAGGAAACCGGAGCGCCACAGATGCTCAGGCTCCAGCAGTTTGCGGACACGGCTGCGTTCGCGCGGATCAACGAGGCTGTCCACCTGCTGACGTACCGCTGCGAAATAAAAGCCCAGGGAAATTTCATGCCCTTCGCCCCGTGCATCGAGATAATCGATTAGAGAGAAGAACAGGGGCTTTTGTGCAATCAGCCCGATAAGTGTCTGGTCAGTGGCGAGATTCATCAGTCCGGGCTGACCAGTTCAAATTGTGGCGCCGGACGTGATACCGCCCCTTCTTCGTGGAAAGCTGTTGTGCCGGCATCTGCCTCCTCACCAAGCGATTCGGAAAACAGTCGCTCACACTGCCCGTGATAGATGACACGCCGATCCGGGCTATACGATGCCGTGGTCGCCTGGAAGGCCCCCAGATTGACGTAGTGGTTCACAGCCATGATGATTTCTGATGACATATCCGGGCTGGCCCCGAACAGGAAAAAGCCATGGTGCTGGGCAATCTGTGCTGCCGTCTGAAGGTTGTCGCGGTCCAGCGAGGCCATTTCATCCATGACCAGCGGCAGAGATATACGGGCATCCTGGCGCAGCAGCCGCTTGATCAGAATGGACAGCAACAGGGAATTCACCATACTGGTGGTCCCATTTGACTGCTCCTTGTCGTCAAAGTGGCTGTGTCCTTCCAGACGATAGCGATAGGACACGCGGCGGATAATCTGCTCCATACTGAGGGTCGGGCCACGGCCGCTGCCCTGCACAAAGAATTCTTCGCAAAAGTCATTCAAGCGCTCATACAGCTGGGGATCGGCCAACTCATCCGTACGCAGATCAATGGGCTCAAGTTCCTGCAGCAACTGGTCGAACCGTGGATGCAGGCTCAGGCAGACCTGTACCTCGGCCAGATTGGAAACCGCATAGGCTTTGAACTCCTGGTTGATTTCCTGAACGAAGGTTCGTATCTGGCGAGCGGCTCCACGCAGCTCATCCATTTTGATTGCAGTTTCCTTGTTGTGGGCACTGACCCGTTCCCGGTGGTGGAAATCAGCCGCCTCCAGCTGTGCAAAAGCCGTTTCAAAGTCAGCTCGCAGGGTCTTCAATTCACCGAGGGACAACATTCGATAGGCTGCATCGGCTTTGTTCTCAAGCAGCCCGGCGGATAACAAGGCAGACATCTGCTCGCGCAGTGCCTCTCCGTTCTCTCTGAGTGATTGCAGGCGGTCCCGGAGGCGATCCGCCAGGCCGTCCTGATAGGCGAGCGGCTGGGCCTGCAGCTGCGACATCCAGTGCGACAGGATTGGCGCGTGAGTCTCCCGCAGGCTGTCCAGACTCTCACTCTGACGCCGCACGCTGCTACGCTGCTGATCCAGTTCCTGCTGACGGGTTTCCGCGCGTTTCCAGTCCTGGTGCAGACGCTCTTCAGCGGCCTGCAGGGTTTCCAGCGCTTCCCGCTGGTGGTGCTGTTTTTCCCTTGTCGCTTCAAGGGCAGCCTGACATTCACGGAACTGCTGATCAACGATGCCATACCCCTTCACGGCTTCGATGTCCCTGCCGGTTTCGCTTAGCTGCGCTTCAACTTCCGCGAGCCGCTTCTGCAGGGAGTCACCGGGCTGACGCCCCAGTTGGTCCAGCTCATTGCGCTCCTGGCGGGCCTTGCGCAAGCGAATATCCAGCGCATTGAGTTGCTCTTCCCAACGCTCCCGCTGGTTGTAGGCATCGTAAGCGACGATCACAAGCTGCTTCAGGGCTTGTCCGAGAAACTCCCCAGACCGGGAATCGCTGCTATCTTCAGGCCGCTTGCCAAACAAGGCTGTAAAGGTTTCGATGGCCTCGCGCTGGCTGTCATTCAGGTTGACCTGAAGTGTCGCGAACTCGGGGTTAAGTGCCTGTAGCACACTGGCTCCGTGGGGTGAGAGCTGGGCCAGCAGAGCCCCCTGTTGCTGGTCCAGCAAGGCTTTCAGACGCGCCGACTGCGCCTGCAGTTCGTTAATTTCCACGGTCAGGTCGGTCATGCGTTGCTCACGACTTTCACGCGTTCGCAGCCCCTCACAACTAACGCACAGTTCATCACGCCGGGCGGCAAGCGCTTCCAGTAACTGGTCATTGTTCAGATAGTCCGGGAAATCAGCAGCGATCCGCGCCACCCTGTCCAGTGAGGTCTGCAGTCGTACTACCAGCTTTTCCTCGGATTGCCGCTGTCCGGCCAGGGTCTGCAACTGATCCTGTAATTGGCGGATCTGCTCCTGGTTCGCCTGATATACCCGTTGTTTTTCATCGCGAGCGCGGGAAGTCTGCGAAGCCTCTTTTTCCAGCGTACTTCCCCGTTCCCGCAGGGCTGCCTGCAAGGAAAGAAAATCCTGACTGGTGAAACGGGATTCTTCCAGATAGCGCTGATAGTTGCTGTCAAAACTGTTCCACAGAGGCCGGTGATTTTTCAGGGACTGCAGCCGGTCCCCCTCGGCCCGCAGATCATGGTAGGCCTGCAGGATACCGGCAAAATCAACGGAGACCTGTTCCGCATCCCGCTGTTTTTCTCCTTCCATGATGGTTGCGATCGCATTGGGCAGCGTTGACTCTTCCCGAGAACTGATATCGAAAGCCAGGTGGATAAGCTGACGCCAGGCGTCAATCTCACGCTGGGTTCCCCCCTGCTTCAGGGGCAGCAGGCAGAACCGCCCCAGATCCGGGTCCAGTGGTCGCTCGGTAAACAGACGTTCCTTGATGGTTTTGACGTCATGCAGATCAATGCCGCCCTGCTGTCGCAGACTGGCCAGGAGGTCAGGCAGATTCAGATGGGCTACCGGCCCCCCCAGGCCTTCGTTTTCAGCACTGTCGAAATTCCAGAAACCGGGTCTCAGATAGTCGTAGGCACCTGGCACAGCCATCCTGGCATAACTGAACTCTCGCTTGCCCTGGTGCAACACCAGGCAGAAGGCACCGTGCACGTTCTCTGCTTCAAGTACTATAAAGGAACGCTCTTCGGGAAAGTAATAGGCAAAGCTTTCCGCAGTCCCGTACTCCTTCCCATTCGCCCCCTTGAATCCGAATTTGCGCTCGCAGCGACGAAAGTTTTCCTCTGGCAGCAGAAACAGCTTGAGCGCATTGAGCATGGATGTTTTGCCCAGATTATTGCGCCCGAACAAGGCGGTGTGCTGGTCAAGACGGATTTCGGTGTAGGCGTAGGCGGCGCTGTTGACAAAAATGAGGCGGCGGATCAGGAACTGATCCAGAAATGCCTTGTGTTGCTGCATTTGGGTTTCCGGTAAATCAGGCGGGTGGGAATTTATAACAATGCCCATGCACGGAAGCAAGTCCGGCGCCGCCTGCGAGGCTCATCCCCTGTTCTGGGGCAGCTCGACCCAGAAGTGCGCACCGTTCTCATTGTAGTAGCCCACTTCCCCGCCCATCAGCAGAGCCAGCTCCTTGCAGATCGCCAGTCCGAGTCCCGTGCCGACAGAACTGCGGTCAATGCCACTGTCCGCCTGGGAAAAAGGCTTGAAAACATTCGGAGCAAAAGTTGCTGACACGCCAGGCCCCTGATCACTCACGGTCAGACGGAGACGTGAACCCGGCCGCCCAGCCTCGACATTGATCAGCACCTCCCCGTCTTTGGGGCTGTATTTCAGTGCGTTGCTGAGGAAATTATCCAGAATCTGCCGCAGCCTAAGCGTATCCGCCCGGACGCTTACCTGGCTGCTACAACGGTAGCGGACATGACAGCCCCGCAACTCGGCCTGCGCAGCAAAGCTCTGCACGGTTTCCGCCAGAAAGACGCTGAGTTCCACCTCAACGGGCTTCAACTCCACCTTCCCCGCCACGAGTTTATTGAAATCCAGCAGATCATTGATCAGGCGCTGCAGGCGATCCGTATTGCGGATGGCGATGTCGAGCATGTCCCGGGGGGCATCTTCCAGCCCCGCCCCTGCCTGTGCCTGCAGCAGTCGCAGCCCCCCTGCGATAGAGGTCAGAGGCGTTCTCAGCTCGTGACTGACCGTGGAGATAAAGTTATCTTTCAGCCGGTCGAGTTCGTGTCGTTCACTCATAAGCTCATTGAAAGCCACCGCCACTGCCTGGACTTCAGTCGGCCCGTCGACATCAATCGGGGCCGGATTTGATTCACCCAGAAGCCCGCGGATCTTCAGAGTTACGTCATCCAGCGGTTGAATGGCCCACTGCAACACCACATAACCAGCCGCCCCGGCGAACAGCATGATCACCACCCCGTACAGCAGGAAGCGGGTCATGGCGGCAAACACCGGCTGCATCGCCGCCTGGTGCTCTACCGCTTCGATGATCACCCACCCCAGAGAATCAATGGCAACCGCTGCATAAAACCATTTCACGCCCTTCTGATCATTCACTTCGCCCAGCCCGGTCTCGCGCAGTGCTGCATCCAGCAAGGGGTCTTTGCCGGCTTCAGGTAAACGGATCAGTTCGCCCTGGCTGGCGGTCTCCACAAAAAAACGGTTTTCAGCATCAATGATATGATGCCGGTAGCGTTCCCCCTCATGCCCGGATAACTCCGTACCAGACAGATTCTCAGGGCGTGACAGATCAAGCCGGTCCTTGCTCAGATTGATCAGGGCGCTCAGGCTGCCCAGAAGCTCTCCCTCATCCCCCTTGACGGGGCTGACGATGACAAGGAGTGGAAGACCGGTACGGCGACCGATGATCGGACGGCTGATCACAGTCTTCCCGGTCTGCAGCATTTCCTTATTATGGGCGCGATCGGCATAATTGGTACCCAGGCGGTTGGGTACATAAGTGTCTTCTGCTATGGCGGTAAAATCCGCATCCTGAAGCAACAAGCCATCCGGAAAAACCTCCTTAAGGACGCCCGGTTTTTGCAGAAACTCGCTCAGCTCCTCTACGGGCAGAAGCCTCCCCTGCCGTGCCAGCAGAGCGGTTGTCGCCTCCAGCACCTGCTTTCGTTGTTGCAGCTCATCCTGAATCCTCAAGGCCAGACTTTGGGCGCTGCCAAGCTGACGGGCCTCCACCTGCTGCTCCAGGCTCTGGTAAAGTACATTCGTGGCCAGCAGCGTGAGC
>JAUIAZ010000206.1 GCA_030427465.1 Gammaproteobacteria bacterium
GGCTGAGGAAGCGTCTTATTTGCACTGCGAATAACCCTGCGGCGAGCATGCTGGGCAGAGTGCCAAAGCCGAATGCCAGCATCAGCAACCCGGTTTGCTGGGACTGGGCGACACTGGACGCCCAGAGGAGTGTGGTATAAACCAGGCCGCAGGGCAGCCATCCCCACAGCCCGCCGGTCAATAATGGTGCCACAGCGCGGTCGGAACGCGAGAGCTGCCGTGCCAAGGGGGCGATTCTTTTCCATACTGGGGCGCCCAGCGATTCGATGTGCCGCAGACCACCCCACCAGTTGCCGATGGATAGCCCCATCAGAATCATCAGAACGCCGGCAACGGTTCGTAGAAAATCCATGGCTCCTGCATACGTATGCAGCGCCCTACTGAACAAGCCAAAAACCAGTCCGATCAGGGTGTAACTTAGCAGTCGTCCAGCATTGAACAGCAGCAGGGTCAAGAAGCGATGCCGGTCCGCCTGCATGAAAGCCGGCGAGCAGGCGATCCCCCCGCACATGGCCAGACAATGGCCACTTCCGAAAAGACCGAGTAAAAAGGCGGCAACAACCCACTCAGTCACGGCGTTTAGTGGCTTCTTTGGTATCTTCTGCCGGTTGGCTTTCTTTGGGCATCATGTCCCGGTCATCGTCAAACAGAATGCTATGAGCGGGTTTCTCCAGATCATCGTACTGCCCGCTGCGCACAGCCCAGCGCAGGAACAACACCGCAATCGTAATCAGAATGACTGAAACAGGCACCAGTAGAAACAGACTATCCAAGTGTTTTCACTCCTTTCAATCGCAGCGCATTGAAGACCACGATCAGGCTGCTGCTCGACATGCCAATGGCTGCAACCCAGGGGGGAACCCAGCCCAGCGCAGCCAAAGGCAGAATGGAGAGATTATACCCGATTGCCCAGGCGATATTCTGACGGACGATGCTCTGGCAACGACGACTATGGACAATAATATCGGGAAGGATTCGGATATCCGGGTTAACGAGCATGGCATCGGCCTTCATACGGGTCAGGTCACTGGCTTCCCCAACCGCGATGGACAGCGGGGCGCTAGCCATGGCTGGTACGTCATTCAGGCCATCGCCGAGCATGACGACTGTCTGCTTTTCTGCGAGTGCCCGGATTCCGCTCATTTTCTCATCCGGCTTGATACCAGTCCGCACATCGGTGACGCCCAGTTGTTTGCGTAATGCGTCAGAGTCGGCATTCGGGTCACCGGTGAAAACTGAAAGCTGCAGGTTAAGCGGCTGGCTTTGCAATTGCTCCAGCATGGGGCGATAGCCTGCACGCCAACTGTCATTCAGGAATAGAACGGCGATCAGCGTTTCCTCGCAACACAGATAAACGGGTTTGGCTCCCGGGTCGTTAACCGATTGCTCTTCGGGGGTGTTGCAGAAGGCTGCACTGCCCAACTGGTAAGCTTTTCCACCGATCTGGCCGGCCACCCCTTCGCCGGCGTGGTTCTTGATCTGACTGGCGCTTTGCTCGGCAAAGGGCGCGAAGAAACGTGCGATCGGGTGGGGCGAGTCTGACTCCAGCGCACCGGCCAGGCTCAGCAGATCTGCCTGGCTCAGGTCACTGTAGTTGTGAAGATCTGTCAGTGTGTAACGCCCTTCGGTCAAAGTGCCCGTTTTGTCAAACACCAGGTGCTCGGCTTGAGCCAGAGTCTGTAATACATAGGGTCGTGTAATCACGAAGCCTCTGTCCCGTAGTGCCTGCGTGGCTGCCGTCAGCGCTACGGGTGTGGCGAGAGACAGCGCACAAGGGCAGGTGGCCACCAATACGGCCAGAGTGATGGGAAACGCGCGCGCTGGGTCAATGATGGCCCAGGACAAGGCCACCAGCAATGACACCCCCAGCACAGCCAGGACAAAGCGGCTGGCGACATGATCTGCCAGAATAACCGTTTCGGGTTTTTCGGCGAGCGCGCGCTCGACCAGTGTGTTGAGAAAAGAGAGGTGTGAATCCTTTCCAAGCCGGGTGACTTTCAGAGTGAGGGCATTATCAGTAATGTAGCTACCGCTGAGCAGGGTGTCGCCTGTTTGTTTGGATACCGGTGCGAACTCGCCGGTGAGCGCGGCTTCGTTCACGCTGGCGCGACCTTCCAGCACAATGCCGTCAAACGGCACCTGGTCTCCGGCACCAAGGCGTACCTGGTCTCCTTCTCTGAGATCCTCCAGCAGAACCTTCTCTGTCTCATCGTTCCCGACACAGCGCTCAACCAGCGTAGGCGTGCTGTCCTGCAACTTCTGCTGGCTTCTGGAGGCTGTCAGCCGGGTCTGGGTTTCCAGGTATCTTCCGATCAGCAGGAAGAAGGTAAACATGCTGATGGAGTCGAAGTACACCTCTTCTCCACCGAACAGGGTAATGTAGGTGCTGGCAATAAAAGCACCCCCGATCGCCAGGGAAACAGGTGTATCCATGGTGAAATGCCTGCTCTGCAGGTCCCTGCGGGCCGCGCGGAAGAAAGGACGAGCGGAAAAGAAAACCACGGGAACGGCGAAGAGCAGGCTCACGTACCAGAACAGTCGCTGAAAGTAAGGATCACTGGTTTCAGTCAGACCGAAATACACCGGTATGGCCAGCATCATACTCTGCATCATGCCGATACCCGCAACACCGATTCTCAGCAGAGTGGTTTTCTGTTCTTGTGCCAGTCGTTTTTCGGCTTCTCCTTCGGTAAAGGGGAAAGCCTTGAAACCGAGCTTCTGAATGGTCAGGAATATCTCGCTGAGCGAAAGTTGTTGCGGATCCCAGACCAGTTCGGCCTGATGCTTGGCCAGACTCAGCCAGAATTCTGTCACCCCCGTGAGGCGGCGGACTTCATTCTCAATCAGCCACACGCAGGCGGCACAGGTGATGCCTTCAATGCCCAGTTGAACATTGCGATGGCGCCCGTCACTGTTGAGGCGGCTAATCCGGTCCAGTACGTCCTCGCGATTGTAGACCTCATACAAGGCGAGATCCTTTTCCCCGACAGGCTCAGGTTTGCTCAGGTTGGCGCTGCGAAATTTGTAGAAATCCTGCAGGCCATCAGTATGTATGATCTCAGCGACGGCCTTGCAGCCCCGGCAACAATACACCACGGGCTCATTGTTCAGTGTGGTATCTATCCGGGTTTGTTCATCCACTGCCTCATGACAATGGAAACAACGCGTTTCGGTCAAGGCTGTTCCGTCATGAACTCAGGTTTGGGGCTGAGTGTCAGCTGCTGAAGCGGAAAGAAAGCCACACCCTGCAGCCTCCACGACTCCATGGAGTCTGTAAGGGTCAGGTAGTATTTACCTTCCGGCATCGTGTCCAGGGACCCCAGGTAATGGTCGCCATTGGGAATCAGACGCAGGAACAGGTCTTGTGTTTTGAGCGTGGGATGCTCCAGCTCAACAAACAGAACCGGGCTTTCCGTGACTGAGGCATCGGAACTGCCGGACAATGTGACACGGAGCGTCTGTGACTGGATATCCTGTGACACCAGGGCCTCAACACCGAGGGCGCCGGCCAGTTTGTCTTTGTCAAGGCGCTGATTGAAGGCCATGCCTTCCTTGTAGTAGTCATCACTGACCAGAGAGTCTTCGGTTGTTACGGCAACATACACCATGATGCTGCTCAGAATGACGGAGGCAGCGGGAATACCCAGCAGAAACCAAACCCACTGTTCCCGGTACCATGGTCTTACATCACCTTCTGTCACATTGGCTCCCACTGTCATATCAACGTCTCGGATCCGGTCCAAGGAAACGACTCTCGACTTCGGTACGGACCGCGTCATCCCCTACCATCTCGAGTGTGAACGTAATATCGTGATTACGCTCAGTCATATTGCCCGGGTTAACCTCTACCACGGTCGGCAGGCTGAGTGCTTCTTCCGGTTCCAGAGTCACCTGGGCTCTGGTGCTCAGGGAGATACCTTCAATACCTGCAACGGTAATATCAAAGGTACGGACTTCGTCAGACTTGTTCATGATCTGCAGTGTATACGAGTTTTCAACGAATCCGCGGGCACTGGTCTGGAAGAGTGCGCCACGATCCCGGATAACGTCCAGTTCTATTTCACTGCGTAGCCCGAGTTTGACTGAAAAGGCGCCGATCATGATAAGCAGGGCCAGACCATATCCAAAAGTTCTGGGGCGTAGGATTTTGGACCGGTCGCCCTCCAGATTTTTTTCTGTCGTATAACTGATCAGCCCCTTGGGGTAGTTCATCTTCTCCATAATGCTGTCACAGGCATCAATACACAGAGCGCAGCCTATGCACTCATACTGCAAGCCATCGCGAATATCTATTCCCGTGGGGCAGACCTGAACACACATATTACAGTCAATGCAATCACCCAGCTCAAGCTGATCCCGATCTTCAGTGCGCTTGCGGCTGCCTCTGGGCTCCCCCCGGGTCGGGTTGTAGCTCACAACCATTGTGTCCCGGTCGAACATGACAGACTGGAAGCGGGCATAAGGACACATGTAGAGGCAGACCTGCTCACGCATCCAACCTGCGTTGAGATAGGTCGCCACAGTAAAAAAGGCAACCCAGAAGTAAGCCCAGCCACTTGTAACCGTCAGGGTCATCAGGTCAGGTACCAGCTCCCGGATCGGATAAAAGTAACCTACGAAGGTGACTCCGGTTGCCAATGCGACAGCGAACCAGGACAAATGCTTGAGGAATTTCTTGCGAAGCTTTCCGCCACTCATCGGGGCTTTATCGAGTTTCATCCGCTGATTGCGACTGCCTTCGATGCGCTCTTCCAGCCACATGAAAATAAAAGTCCAGACCGTCTGTGGACATGTGTAGCCACACCACACCCGGCCAAACAGGGTGGTGATGAAGAACAGACCAAAAGCGCAGATGATCAGGAGCCATGCCAGCAGGACAAAATCCTGTGGCCAGAAGGTGGTTCCGAAAATGTGGAACTGACGGTTGGGCAGGTCAAAATATACCAGTTGCTGACCGTCAACACTGATCCAGCAGATCGCGAAATAGGCGCCCATTAGCAAACAGAGGGAGAGGGTGCGAAGCCGCTGGAAAAGACCTGTGATTTCCTTGACGTAGATCTTTTCCCGGGCAGCGTAAAGACTGATTTCTTCCGGGGCCTTGGCCTGGGTTTTCTCCCGGGCATCAATGATTTTGACAGGTATTTTCTGGCTCATACTGTGGCTTCCGAATCAACTTAGACCTGAATCCAGTGCAGGTGCAGGTCTAAACAGACTCCCGGGGGCGGGCTGCGCCCCCGGGCCTTGACCAGAGATCAGTTATTTCTGGAGAGACTGTACACGTAGGCTGCAACGATATGAATCCGGTCGTCGCCCAGCTTTTCCTGGAACGCCGGCATGACGCCCGCCCGACCGTTTCTCAGTGTCATTTCAACCATATTCTGAGTGCCGCCATACAGCCAGATGCTGTCAGTCAGGTTAGGCGCGCCCAGAAGCTGCATGCCTGTCCCGTCTGCACCGTGGCAGGCAGCACAGTTCGCGGCGAATTTCGGAGCACCCGCCGCCGCAAGCTCTGCGTCAACTGTCTCCTGACCACTCATCTGACGGACGTAGTGAGCCACCTCAACGATACCCTGGGAGCCAAGAATGGCTTCCCAGGCCGGCATAGCCGCTATACGACCCTGGTGCAGGGTTTCCTTGATCTTCTCGGGGGTTCCACCGTACAGCCAGTCATTGTCAGTCAGGTTGGGGAAGCCCAGGCTGCCGCGTCCGGCTGCACCGTGACAGACCTGACAGTTGTTGGCAAAAAGGCGCTGCCCCATTTTCATGGCCCGATCATTGGTGATCAGCTCCTCGACGGGGATGGCGGCCAGTTCCGCATACAGCGGTGCGTACAGCTTCTCATCCTCGGCGACCTCTACCGCCCACTGGTTTTCCTGGGTCCAGGGTACTGTTTTGCCGTCCACTTCCAGGGTCAGTAGCCCTTTGAAGTTGCCCAATCCAGGATACAGGGCCAGATAAACCAGACCAAAGACGATGGTAGCCAGGAACATCCACATCCACCACTGGGGCAGGGGGTTGTCATACTCTTCGATACCATCGAAGCTGTGCCCCATGGTTTCTTCAGTTTCCGAATCGAACTTCTGGCTCTTCCTCGTAACCCAGAGCAGCCATACGCAGCCGAAGATGGAGCCGAGGGTGATCGCGATGACCCACCAGCTCCAGAAGCTGCTGAATTCTGCGGTTTCAGTCATGGTTTTGAGTCTCCATGTTTAATCGTTTTTTCATTGGTCTCATCATCTGCAAAGGGCAGATTCGCCGCTTCATCAAAGTCTTTCTTGCGCCGCTTGCTGTAGGCCCAGATGATCAGCCCGATAAAACTGGCCATCAGGATAAGGGTGTACACACCGCGCCAATCATTGACATCCATGAGCGTTACCGTTTATT
>JAUIAZ010000207.1 GCA_030427465.1 Gammaproteobacteria bacterium
CAGTCATCCATCAGGGCAAGTACCCGTTCCGGCTGATGAACAGCAATGACCGGACCTTCCGCAATCATGTTCAGTTCGTTGTCCGTGACAATCACCGCCATCTCAATAATCCGGTCAATCTCAGGTTCCAGCCCTGTCATTTCCAGGTCGAGCCAGACCAATCGATCAGTGTGTGACATGTGCTTGTTTACTCCTTAACATAGGTGGATACCCACAGTGTAACGCAAGATGGCGAAACGCAAATTATCCCGACAACAGCTCACCCGGATCCGCAGCCAGCAGGCTGAGAAACGCGACCGGGCCCGCTCGGTGAAACTCGGTGAATCCGGCCCGGAATCCGGCGTAGTCATCAGTCATTTTGGTCAGCAACTGGAGATCGAGTCCCTCGAGACGGGTGAGCGGCAGCGTTGCTACGCGCGGGCCAACCTCGAAGCCCTGGTCACCGGAGACCGTGTAATCTGGCGCTCAGGCCAGGAAGGCGAAGGAGTGGTCGAAGCCATGGAACCGCGTCAGAGCCTGTTGTGCAGGCCAGACAAGTTCGGCAAGCTGAAGCCGGTGGCCGCCAACATCACCCGCATTGCCATCACGATCGCACCGGAGCCTGAGGCTTTCAGCAACCTGATTGACCGTTACCTGGTGGCAGCGGAAGTCAGCAAGATTCCGGCCTGCCTGGTGCTGAACAAGGCCGACCTGATGGCCGAAAATGAGCGCAAAGCCGAATTGATCGCCCTGATGAATCGCTACGAACAACTGGGCTACCCCTGCCTGCGGGTGTCTGCGGCAAGCCGTTCCGGTCTGCAGGAGCTGCGTCAGGCGCTCAGAGAAGAAACAGTGGTTTTTGTGGGGCAGTCCGGGGTGGGCAAATCTTCCCTGATACAGGCCCTGCTGCCCGAAGAGGACATCCGGGTAGGTGAGCTCAGTGAGGCCCGGGCCAAAGGTACGCACACCACCACCGCAGCGAGGCTGTATCACCTGCCGGAAGGTGGCAAGCTGGTCGACAGTCCGGGTATCCGTGAATTTGGGCTATGGCACATCAATGAAGAATCGCTGCTGGATGGTTTTGTCGAGTTTCATGGCTTTCTGGGCGACTGCCGTTTCAGGGACTGCAAACACTTTATCGACCCGGGCTGTGGACTTTCCAAGGCGCTGAAACAGGGCAAGATTCATCCCGACCGAGCCACCAGCTATCAGCTGATCCGGGATTCCCTGGATGAAGTTACCATCCGCTGACGACGCGGACACCAGGTAAAATCACCAATTCAGGCCGTCTTCCGCTCCGGCAGAGTCCGCCGGCTCTGCCGCCTCAGAGGGCTCGGTTGGCACTGGCGTGTTCGCCCTGTCCGGGCTGCGCCGCAGACTTTCCAGCCCTTCTTCCAGATTATCCAGTGTCAGCTCAAGATCGCCACTGGCGTTGGCTGCCGCCGCTTCTGCCGGCTGAGGGGCCACAGGCTCAGGCGCCGGGGTATTGCCTGCAGGCGGCTGCCCGGCAGCCGATTCTGCCTTGCGATCCAGCAATTTATCAAACCCGGGTAACAGGGTATCGTCATCTTCTGCCGCGGGACCGCCACTGTTCTTGATCTCAGCTTCGGTCTTTTTGTTGAGAATCAGTATGGAGATACGCCGGTTCGTCGGGCTGAAGGGGTCTCTCTGATCAAACAGCAGAGAGGGTCCGTGCCCGACTATCTGCGCGACCCGGTCTTCTGGCAAACCGCCCCAAAGCAAGGCCCTTCTGGCCGCGTTGGCCCGGTCGGCAGACAGCTCCCAGTTACTGTAGCCGTTTTCAGCGGAGTAAGGTGTGGCATCCGTATGGCCGGAGATGCTGACCTTGTTGGGAACCCGGCGGATGGTCCGGGACAACTCGACCAGAATATCCTCTGAATACACCTTGAGTTCAGAACTGCCACTGTCAAACATGGGCCGCTGTTTCTTGTCCACGATCTGGATGCGTAACCCCTCGTCGGTAATGTCCAGAATCAACTGGTCCCGGAACGCCCGGAGCTTGGCGTTCTGGTCAATCTGGTCTTCGATTTCTTCTTTGAGTTTTTCCAGTCGCTTGCGTTCCAGCGCCTCCGCCAGTTGCTCAACCGTATCTTCACGCATGCGAATCTCTGGCTGGTCTTCCATGGAAGGGTCAGGATTATCCTGAATGGTGACCGTGACCGCCCCTTCCAGATCAATGACGTTGGGGCTGCCGCCCTCTGTAAAGCCAACCGGGTCTGTGAAGTATCCGGCAACCGCCTGCTTCTGCTCATCAGAAGCGGTTTCGGTCAGCCAGAGCACCAGAAAGAAAGCCATCATGGCCACAGCAAAATCGGCAAACGCCACTTTCCAGGCGCCACCGTGATGGCCGTGAACTTTCTTGATCCGTCTGACGATGACGGGGGGCATTTCCTCATGAGCCACGATCAGCGCGACCTGACGTAATCGTTCAACTCTTGAAAGGTGGGACGCACATCGGAATTCAGCGCCTTGCGCCCGAACTCAATGGCAAGCTGAGGGGCCATACCGCCCATGGTCGCCAGAATGCTGACTTTGACAGCCTCATAGGCCTTGATTTCCTGAGCCGCCAGCTGGTGCAGGCTGTAGCCAAGCGGTCCAACAAAGCCATAAGCCGCGAGAATCCCCAGAAAGGTACCGACCAGGGCGGCAGCCACGTGCACCCCCAGCTCCTCCGGGGGACCACCCAGCGACTTCATGGTTATCACGATCCCCAGCACCGCGGCGACAATCCCGAAGCCCGGCAGGGCATCAGCTACCCGGTTAACTGCATCCGCCGGCTTTTCCAGCTCGGACAGGCGGGTCTCTATCTCCATATCCATCAGGCCTTCAAGCTCATGAGGAGGCATGCTGCCTGTGGAGACAATACGCAGGTAGTCGGCCACGTAATCCGTAATGTCCGCCTGGCGCAGAACACTGGGGTAGCGGTTGAATATTTCGCTGTTCTGAGGGTCGTCCACATCCGCTTCTATCGACATCACCCCACCACGCCGGGCCTTATCAAACAGGTCGTACATCAGGGTCAGCAGATCAAGGAAGAAAAGGCGATCAAAGGGGCTGCCCACAAACAGGCGCGGGAAAGACTTTCCCACACTCTTTATGGTTCTCACGGGGTTGGAAATGAGAAAGGCGCCAAATGCCGCCCCACCAATGATCAGCACTTCATAGGGCTGCCAAAGTGCCGCCAGTTCCCCATGCGAGAGAACATAGCCACCCAGCACACTGGCAATAACCACTAGGGCCCCGATGATGATCAGCATTTCAGGCTTTTTCCTTTGTTTACCGGCACATCTGACAAATGTATCGGCATGAGCTAGCTTTAATTCAGTAAAGTTCAAACCGAAAGGTTCTACAAGCTGTGCCTGACCCTGAAGCAAGCAATCCCGAGGCGCTGGCTCTCACCCAACGACTGCTGAATGAAAAACTGCCTGCCGTGACGCAGTCTGCGAAGACCCTGCTGCTCGCCATGCAGGAGGGCACTCTTTCATATCAGGCCATGAGTGACCAGGTGCAGAATGACCCGGTGCTGGCGCTCGGACTCCTGTCAGAAGCCAACCGGGCCATCAAGGGCGAGGAAAGTCTGGTCAAGACCCTGAGCCAGGCTATCAGCCTGCTGGGGGAGGACTTACTGAAACGCCTGCTGACAGAGACGCCCCCTCCTTCACGAGAGGAATCTCCCGGGAAGCGTCACCAGCAGATTGCCATGAGCATGAGCTATGTTGCGGCTCACCTTGCCCGCAGACTGGCGATCCAGCGTTTCAATGGACGGGAAGAGGATTGCTACTGGGCGGCGCTTTTCTGGGGGGCTCCTTTCTGGTACCTCGGACGCCTGCTGCCCAAGATGGCGGAATCCCTGGTTGACCAACCACCACGCACCCGTGAACAGGCCAATGCACGCATGCGGGCCAGCTTCAAGTGCTCCCTGGATGATTACTGGCGGACCTCTCAAGCGACCCTGCACCTGAATGAGACTATCCGTGAGGCCTATCCACCGGCAGATTTCGCGCACAGGCGACTGTTATCCAGTATTAGGCAACACTGTCAGGGCCCACTTCGCAAACATTTGTTGAGCTACGACAACCGCGCCGGCCGCATCTATCTGGTTCAACCGAGCACCCTGGTCTGGCTCTGTAATCAGACTGCATTCGGGGCGCTCGAGAGCTGGCGTAGCAAGCGCTGTGACAGCGCCCTGAAACTGCTGGCCGTGCTCTGCCAGCAACCCTATGATCACATCCGTCGTGAAGCCCAGATGGCGGCCGTTGACGCCGCGCGTCTGCACCCGCTCAGCAGTGCGTGCCTGTGGCTACAGGAATTGTTCCTGACACCCGAGGCCAAACCGGAGAAAACACCTGAAATCCCGGCGCCCTCCGAAACCAGGCCCGCAAAGCCCGAGCAGACCGTGCCCGGGAACGCCGCCCCGCTCGTTACCCGAAAGGAGAACTCACTGGAGGACCTGCGAGAGCGTGCACCTGCCAGAAAAGCGATGGCGGAAGCACCGCCAGACAAACCCGCGCAGAAGCCGCCAGCCCTGCCCGAAGCACAGCTCAGGGGCAACCATGACCTGTTCATGCGCCTGAATTTCACCATGCGGGAAGAGCCTGAAAGTTTCCGCGACATGGCTCATCTGATGGATACCCTGACCCGCTGCCTGGTTTCGGGTGCCGGGTTCGATACAGCCTCAGTCCTGCTGACCAACAAACAGCTAACCGTTCTGAAGACTTATTTCATTCAGGGGGCGGATGCACGCCCAGACCTGTCTGAGTTGCTGATGCCGGTACAGGCGCCGCTGGTGAAAAAACTGGTTCAGAAACAGGCCGCGATCTGGATCAGTGCGGAAAAAATCACACGCATGCGCCCGCAGTTGCCCGCCGAACTGATGGAGAGCAACCACACAGATAATTTCATGCTCTATAGCCTGCTAGTCCACAAACGGCCGATCGCCCTGGTATACGCCGATGGCGGCGAGGGGCAACAAACCTTCAGCGATTTCGACTATCAACGTTTCAAGGAAGCTTGTAGCGCAGCTTCGCATGTGTTGTATTATCTGGCCCGCAAACAGAACCAGAAAACGAAAAAATGACTGCCGCGCTGCCCCTACTGCTAAGCCCCGAACAACTGGCCACTGAACTGAATCGGGACGACCTGAAACTCGTCGACCTCTGTCACCCGGATCAATACGCGCGCGCGCACCTGCCCGGTGCCTACTATGTCCATCCAGCAGAAACCCAGTTCGGACGACCACCTGCGCCTGGCTTGCTGCCAGAGGAAGAACGCCTGCAGGCTTTGGTCGACCGCATCGGCCTGCAACCCAAAGACAATGTGGTGGTGTACGATGACGAAGGGGGTGGCTGGGCCGGCCGCATGATGTGGCTGCTTCACAGCATTGGCTTTGAACGGGTGTCCCTGCTCGATGGCGGCATCAGGGCCTGGCACGGGGCCGGGCTGCCCCTGGACAACGCAGCGCCCGCCGAGCCTGATGCAGCCACTTTCCGGATAGCCTTTAACCCTGAGGTCAGCATCAGCGCAGAGGCGCTGATGGAAAGACTGGGAAGTGAGGCGTTGGCTATCTGGGATGCCCGTTCCGAAGGCGAGTACACGGGCGAACGTATGACAGCACAGAAGAACGGACACATTCCGGGCGCCGTACACTTTGAGTGGACCGCCGCCATGGACCCGCACAATGACCTCCGTCTGAAGCCCCTCGACCAGCTACGAAACCATCTGGCCTCATTGGGTATCACAGAAGGCAAGGAAATCATCACACATTGCCAGACGCATCACCGCTCCGGCCTGACCTATGCCCTCGGCCGGATTCTGGGGCTGAGCATGCGGGCCTACCCCGGCTCATGGAGTGAATGGGGGAATCACCCGAAAACACCTGTTAGGCAAGGTAAGCAGCCCTGATCTGACATTCCGGGGGCAGTTCCTTTATACTGCCCTGCGCCTGAACTGACTCAGGACTTCGCCCAGGATAACGCCAAGGACTGTTCCCATGAGCCTTAAAGACAAACTGTTTGTTTCCAGCCAGTACCTGGCGCCCCAGCATGCCATCAGCCGGATGGCCGGCAAGCTGGCAGAGTCGCGGCAGCCCCTGATCCGGCAACGTTTCATTGAATGGTTTATTCAGCGATACGGTGTGAACATGCAGGAGGCGGCGAAAGAGAGTGCCTCGGACTACGAGACCTTCAACGATTTCTTCACCCGTGCACTCAAGCCGGGGATGCGCAACACTACAGTAGCAGAAGGCACTTTCATCAGCCCTGTTGATGGCTGCATTTCGGAAACGGGAGCAATTGACGGAGACCGTCTGCTGCAGGCCAAAGGACAGACCTATAGCCTGACAGACCTGCTGGGAGGCGATCCAGCCGCCGCAACCCCCTTTGA